>DYKL01000322.1 GCA_020722645.1 Acetofilamentum sp.
AATTATACCAAACATTAAAATTTGTTACCAACATTCTTTAATAAAAGAGCCTTTATTATTTCTTAGTTACTCTACGGGCTGAATAGTTTATTTTAAGAGCTTGAGCCATGCGCATTTCCTGCTTTATGTCTGTTACAATTCCCATTTCGGTTTCTTCATCTACTTTTAGAGAAAAAGTAATTTTAGGAACATCATCTTCGTTTCTTTGGCTTCTTTCTTCTTCGATATATTGCTGAATGTTTTCAAGTTTAGCAATTTGGTCATTCAATTGTATTACAGGTTTTGAACCATATTGTTGTTCCCATTTTTGGTTTGGTGGACCAACATATATGTAACTAACCAAAGCTTTGTTTTCAATTTTTTTTGATTCAGTTGCTTCAGGAAGTTTTATTTTTACTTTGTATTCAACTTCTTTCATAGTTGTTGTAACCATAAAGAAGAACAAAAGCATAAAAATAATATCAGGTAAAGAAGCTGTTGATAAAGGTGGAACACCTTCTTTTGTATTTTTTGAAAATTTTGGCATAACTGTGTGTTTTATTATTTAGCTAAATTTCTTGGTTCTGCTTCTGAAATTGCAAAAGGATAAATTTCTTTAAGCATATCCTGTTGTTCAGTATTTAATTTGAAAAATGGTTTTCCCCATACTTCGTTAGCTAACTCGTCTCTGAGTTCATTAATTGCACCCACTATCTCGTTTTGAATTTCAAGATATCTTCCGTATTTAGTCCCTCTGTCATTCTGAAGAGAAACAACTCCTCTTGTGAAATTAACGTGAGGACCTATTTGTTCAATAATATTATTGTAAATATTAATTTTATCCATGTCGGGACTTTTCTTTAACAGCTCATCATTAAGTTTTTCCTGTACATTTACTTGTTCAGATAAATGAGGATCGTTTGTTGGATTAATAAAAAATTCCTTGACCATATCTCTAAGTAAATCAACATCAGTCAATTCGCCTTTCACAGCTAATTGATTGTCTTTATTAACAAGAACTACAAATACGTTTCTTTCATTAATAATGATATTTTGTTGTTCCCCTTGTGGAGGCGGAGGTAATTTTCTTATAATCCCTGTATCAACATCCATTGTTGTAGTTACTAGGAAAAATATAAGCAAAAGAAAAGCTATGTCAGCCATTGACCCGGCGTTAACTTCTGGTGTTGCTCTTCGTGCCATATTCAGTTGTTTTTATAAAAGTTATAATTTTAATAAGCTTTTTATTTCAGATAGTATAATCGTTAATATAATAATCCCTGAAAATATGTAAAAACTTATTAAACCAATATCAGTTAATTTTACTTTTTGTGCCAAATCAGGAATTTTATAATTAACTAAAACAGAACTTGTATCTGCTTTTGCAAAAATTAAAGCAATTAAGAATACAACAACAAAAACACCAATAGAAATTCCTGCTTTTACTATATTTTTAGGATTTGTTAAAATTGATATAATAGGGGCAGCAATAAATGCTGTTCCAAATACCAAAATTACAATAATAAGTGTCCAAATCAACATTAAGTCAAGATTGGCTATTACTTTATTCATGTCTTTCAATCCTAGATAAAAAAGAATTGATAATATCACTGAAATAGTTAATGATATCCAACCTGTATATTTAGAAATTTTTCTAATTACTTCACTTTTCATGTGTAGATTTTTTATTTAATTTAAAATTCTAACAAAATGTAATAAAATTCAGATTCATTTTTTACATGAATTTAAAAGTTTATAATTTTTTACATTTTGTTATTTTTTTAGCTTATTTTTCAATAATAAGTCTATTAAAGTAACTGATGAATCTTCCATTTTATTTACAATTGTATCAATTTTAGAAGTAATATAATTGTATAAAACCTGAAGAATCATAGCAACTATCAATCCGAAAACTGTTGTTAAAAGAGCAACTTTAATACCTTTTGCAACAAGAGTTGGAGAAATATCACCGGCTTTTTCGATTGAGTCGAAAGCCTGAACCATACCGATAACTGTTCCTAAGAATCCTAACATAGGTGCAAGAGCAATAAATAAAGCAACCCAAGTTAAACCTTTTTCTAGTAATCCCATTTGAACGCTACCATAAGTTAAAACGGCTTTTTCTACAACTTCGACACCTTGGTCATATCTGCAAAGACCTTGATAAAAAATACTTGCAATTGGACCACGAGTATTTCGGCAAACTTCTTTTGCACCTTCAACACCGTCTTTTGCAAGAGCTTCATCTATTTTTTTAATAAATTTATCTGTGTCAGTTGATGCCAAAGTCAAATAAATAATTCTTTCTAAGGCAATTGCAAGTCCCATAATTAATGCAATAAGAATAATACCCATAAATCCTGCTCCACCTTCGATAAATTTAGTTATTAAAACATCGTGTACGCCAATTTCTTCTTCTTCTGCAACATTTTCAATATCATCTTGAGGTGTGTTTACGTCTGCTATTGTATCTGTTTGTGATACTGTGTCAACTCCGTTTGTATCAGGAGGTGTTTGAGCATAAACGTTGTTTACTCCTATAATTAGAAGTGCTAGAATTGTAAATAATGCTAAAACCTTTTTCATTGTTTGAATTTTTTATGTGTTTTAATTAATAATTTTTTGTTTACTGCGGAGAAAGTGGGATTCGAACCCACGAATCAGTTTTACCCGATTACACGCTCTCCAGGCGTGCTCCTTAGACCACTCGGACATTTCTCCGAACAAAATAATTGCCGAAATTATAATTTTTTTTTATTTTAAAAAAAAAAATATAATTTTTAATTTTTTTTGTCAGCTTAATCCCTTTATTTGTCGTTTTTTTCGTTGTTTATGATTTTTATCAACATATTTTTTTTAAGCTTTATTCAACTGACTTCTTATTATTTCTGTTGTTTTTTCAAATTCTTCGATATAACCTTGATGCCCTGAATCATTAAGTACTATAAGTTCGCAATTTTCAGGCAACTTTGTCCGAGAAATTTGCTCAAAATTAATAAAATTATCTTCTTTACCAATAATCCAAAAAGATTTTAACTTTTTTTGTAACATTGTGTCGTAATGATTTTTACGAATTTTCATTCCTTCCAAAACCGAAATTGTCGCCTCGGCGCTTGTATTTACTGCTATTTTTGTTAATTCTTTGATTTTGTCTTTAAATTTTTCAAGATTTTTTGCAGAAAATGTTTTTTCAACATGTTGTTTTGCAAGTTGTTCTTTTTTTCCTTGTCTTATTAGTTCGATAATTCTGTCTCTTTCTGTTTTTTTTTCATCGCTGTCGGCAAAAGGAGATGAGTGGAAAAGGCAGTAGGAATTTAATTTTTCAGAATATTTTGATAAATATTCAAGCGTTACATAACCACCCATCGAATGCCCGATTAATGTAAAACGGCTGATATTGAGTGATTTTACGATTTCATCAACTGCATCAGCCATTTGAGACATTGTTTGTATAGGTTCGATAATTTCAGAATTTCCGTGTCCGGGTAAATTTATTGCTAAGACAGTAAAATCTTTGCAGAGTTCTTTTTGTAAATCAGCCCAAGCAGAATATGATTCGATGTATCCGTGTAGTAAAACTATTACATTACCTTTGCCGCAGACCGAAAATTCGATTTTTCTATTTTTGAAATAAATTTGTTTAATGTTCATAAGTCAATTTGTCAATTTCCCGACAAATTAGTTATTTAAAAAAAACAGATTTTATTTTTGAATAAAAAAATATTTATCAAGTAGTTATTGCAAAAAAAAGAATTAAAGCAATAAGATTTATAAATAGTGTTAGTTCATAAAGTATTAGCATTTGATTTAGGCTTTTAGACTCTTTCATGGCAAGCTTTATAAACATGGCACTTTATTAACATACCTTAAATCCGTAAGTCTATACTTATATATCTGAAATTCAGCCAGGTGAGATA
>DYKL01000323.1 GCA_020722645.1 Acetofilamentum sp.
AATATTAACGAATTACTTCAAAATATACCGAACTATTGTTAACGGATAATCATTTAAAATTTTATTTCCACCGGTCAAAAGACCGGCGGGAACAAGGTGTTGTTTGGGCTATTACTTTGACGCAACACGCTAACCTATTACTGCATCGTTGTTTGTAAAGTCTTCCATCTTATTTACAGCATTTCTTAGAACTTTTATTTATATTTGTTGGTGCTAAGAATTCTTGGCACATCCGGCGGGAACAGGGGTTGTTTTAGCATTATATATTGTCGTTAAAAAACTATTTTTTCGGTCAATAACCTGAAATAGTCTTTGTTCCAAAAATCAAAAATTCCGGATTCTTTGATATAAGGTTTTACTTCTTCAATTGCCTTTGAAATGTTTAATTTTTCAATTTTATTGTATAAAAGTTCAGTGAATAATTTTATATCAAGTTTTGTATCGGGACTCAGGTCGCCACTTTCAATCATTCTTTGTTGTAGATGTTCGAGATTTAGTTTCGAGTGATTTTTAACATACCATTCAAAATCATACCAATCTCTTCCTTTTACACGCATCTGCCATTTTCTGCATAATACGGCATGCATTTTTCCGGCAAATAGATTGGGTAAAGTCATAGAAACAATGTTAAAAGTAACAGGTAACAATAAAGTTTTAACTTCCGTTTGAAATTTTAACGGGGGATTTGTATCTACTTCAATTTTAATTTTTATTCTTTTTTTGTTCCGGAAATTTTCAAAACTATTTTCAATTCTTTCGTTTTTTATTTCAAGTGTATGAATTATGGTATTATCTTTTAAAAAAGCTGATTCGATATTCGATTTATCGTTTTTACTTTTTTTTGTCAATTCCACATTTATTCCCAGTGCCTCAAACTCATTGATAATAAATGGAAAATAAGGTTCAATATTAAAATCAGTTTTTTTTTCCAAAAGTGAAAAATCCAAATCTTCTGAAAATCTGTTTAATCCGTATAGAATTCTAAGTGCTGTACCGCCGTAAAACGCAGCTTTACTGAAAAAGTTTCCTCTATACAATCCTAATAATGTTATTTCCTGAAATATTTCTTTAAGAGCATTAACTCTCTCATTTTCAGAACTTAAATCATACTTGGATAACATTTGTTTAATTATGCTCATGTTTTTTTAATATATTTAAAAGTATTTTAATTTTTTTTGATTTTGAAATTTTATAATAATGTGATACTATTTCTGAATTAAAATCTTTCAAAATATCAATATCAATTCTTAGATCATTTTCGATAAAATTTAATAAAGAATTCATTGAATAAATTTTTACATCTTTTGAAAAAAAAATTTTATCACAAAGAGCTTTTTCTTTTTCTGCTATTAAAAAATAATAGCCTGATTCGGTTTTTTCTGATTTAATAGCTATTGTAAACAATTCTTTTTTGATTTGTCTGTAAGAATAAACACCAAATTCGGTTTTGAAAATTTTTGATCGATTTGTAGTAACAGCTGTAATTTCATGAACGGTTTCTGGAATCAAACCATAATAATACAAGGCATAATCAAGTGAAATATAAGAAGGTCCAGCCAAGAGAGTATTGGAAATCAGTTCTTTTGAAAATATATTTTTTTGAGTTATGGAAGTATGTATAAAATAACCCTTTTTTAAAGATTTTATAATGTTTTTTTGTTTTAAATTATTAATTTTATCATTTATATTTTCATAACCCAAATTCGATAGAATACTTTTTAAAGTAGGATAATCTATAATGTGAGTTTTAATTTTTGATAGTTCGTGTTCGATTTTTAAATCCATAATTAACTGTTTTTTAATAGATAATATGTGTTTTGCATATTTTATGTGCAAAAATAGTAAATTTATTTTAAAAAATCAATTTTTCATTTTTTTATTGAAATTTAATAAAAATACCAATAGCTGTTCGGGATATTTCCAATATGACTGTAAAGTGTAGTGTGTTTTCGCTCCCTTCTTGTCCTTCTGTAAGAAACTTGCTTGCATTAATAGTTTGATGTTCGATGAAAAACGGTGTTCAATTAATTGCACATAGTAAATGCTGATATCCATACAGGACAAGTCAAAGAGACATATTTTCAATATGACTGAATGAGGAGAATATTTTATGAACTTTCCTATTAAAAACGATTTCAAAATTTTACCGAAAGATTACAACTTTATAAAAACAGGTTTGCTCGGTAAACTTTCATTTGCAGAAGTATCAACAGCCGTAACAACAAAAGCATATTTTTTGCCGAAAAGCATTATTTTTCGATGCCTTTCAAATCTGATGTAGTTCTTAAAAACTACTTTGTAGCGATTTGAAGAGTTTAAATTTTCAGGTTTCTTATTGGCAGGATAAACATAAACTATGTAAAAATTTGAACTGTCGGTTCCATAAGACTCTTCTGCATCGTCCCAAGCTACTGTAATCTGAGTTCCAATTCTGTATGTCTCAACATTCACAGGAGGTAAGGGTGGCAAAGTGTCAATTTTCAAAACCTTGTTTGTTAAATATTGATTATCAAATACTTGTAGTGTGTCTGGCATAATTTTGATTGAGTCACTATCTGCAATCAGAGGCTCATTGTAAACTGTATTTTTGAAATAGTTATTTTTTAAACTATCCATTATCCCAAGTGGATTTTTTGCAAGGCTTTGGTATCTGTACAAAATAAATCCTTTTACAGATTTATGAGCTCTGGCAAGTTTTATTTGTTTTGGAATTTGGTTTGGGTTTCCCCAATCAGGGTCTTTTCTGGTGGCATCAATTCCGTGAACATTAAGCCCAATGTACAAATCTGTGTTATAACTGTATTTGTCCCACCAATCAACAAGAATTTTAAAATCAGCTCTGGGGTGCCCGATATTCCAGTATAACTGAGGAGCAACATAATCAATCCAGCCCTGTTTAAGCCATAAAAGCACATCAGCATAAAGCCAGTCGTAAGATGCAAGACCGAGCGTTGCTGACCCCTCATGGTCATATCCTTTATTACGCCATACTCCTGCCGGACTGACCCCGAATTTAACCCACGGCTTAATGCTTTTTATCGAATCATTAGTTTCCATAATAAGCATATTCACGTTATTTCTTCGCCAGTCTTTAATGTCAGAATATCCCTGTCCGTATTTCTTGAATGTACTGTAATCAGGAATGTCAATCATTTTATTATTTTCATCTTTGACAGGATAAGGGTAAAAATAATCATCAAAATGAATTCCGTCAATATCATAACGCCTGACTATATCAGAGATAACAGAAACAATATAAGTTCTTGCTTCGGGGATTCCGGGATTAAAATAACGGTTAATGTCATAATCGAAAAACCATTCGGGTTTTGTTCTGGTTATGTGATTAGGGCATATATTAGCGTGAGTGAGAGTTGCAACAGCCCGATAAGGATTAACCCAAGCGTGAAACTCCATTCCGCGTTTGTGAGTTTCTTCAATCATAAATTCAAGCGGGTCAAAATAAGGGTCGGGAGCCCTGCCTTGTTTACCTGTAAGCCATTCAGACCAAGGTTCGTATGGAGAATTGTAAAAAGCATCTGCCGCAGGTCTTACCTGAAAAATAATCGCATTTGCACCAATTGATTTGCATTTCTCTACAATTGCAATATATTCATTTTTAAGCTGTTCAGAATTCAGATTTCTTGCAGAAGGGTAATCTAACATTTTGACCGTCGTAATCCAAACACCCCTGAATTCCTGCTCTTGTCCAAATGAAATAAAGGTAGTTAATACAAAAAAAAATATAAATATACTTTTATTCAATTTATGTCAATAGTTTGTAAAGTTCTTAACTTTTGTAAAGTTCTTAACGTTTATAACCTAACTTTAATTGAAAATTTCACACTACAATCTCAAATTACTGATATTCA
>DYKL01000324.1 GCA_020722645.1 Acetofilamentum sp.
TTCTCTTTCTTTGCAATTCCGGAGAATTGTAATAATCTAAATTTGAGATGACTTTGTTAAATAAATCGGGAATAAGGTTATCATAATTTTCTTCCGGCATTTCAATTATTTCAGGATTACTTATATATGTTGAAAACTGATTTGCAACTATCACCTTTCCGGTACTCATATATTCAAGTATTTTATGAGAATTTGAACGATCGCTGCTTCCTTTTTCTTCTTTATAAACTAGTAAAAACAAATCAATATTTTTGATGTCTTCTATTAGTTCTTGTTTATTTTTTGAACCTTTTAGAAAAACATTTTTTTGATTTTTTAAAAATTCGACAAATTCTGATGTTTTATTACCTCCAAGATTATTATCATTTACAGAATATGGACCCCAGAAATAAAAGTCAATATGTATATTTTCGCAGATTATTTTTTTAATTACATGTTCGTTTATATTTGGTCTTGTCAAATTTCCGAAATAACCTGCTTTTATTTTTTCACCTTTTACATAGTTCAAATTTTGTAAATTATTTTTGGCAAATTCTTCAAAATAATCATCAATTCCATGATTTACAAAAAAAACGGGTTTATTTAAATGTTTAAAACTTTGCAAAATATCTTCTGAAACGGCAAAAATGAAATCCGCTGTTTTAGCCGGGTTAATTTGAAATGGATAAATTACAGGATCAACAGGGTGATATATTTTTAAATCTGCATTAAAAAAATTTAAATTAGAAAATTTATTAACCTCAAAACACCAGATAATATTTATTTTAAGTCCTATTTTCTTCAAAATTTTCTTGATTTGAAACTTCATCAATAAATCAAAAAATTTTCGGAAATGAAATCTTATTTTAAATGAAAAAAAAGGTTTATAGTCGATAATGAATAAATTTTCTCGTTCCTGATTTATAACAATTTTAGAATTTAGTTCATTATCAGGAGGATTCAGAAAATATATTTTATTACCCTTTTTTGCAAGTTCTAATGCATAATGATGTTTTGATACATGAAGTTTTCCCCATGGCTGAGGTGAGGTAATTAAAATTGTTTTATTTTTCAGCTGAAAATTATTCATTAAAAAATTTCATTATTAAATCAGCAATGAATTTGATTTCCTCTTTTTTTAACTCAGGGAACATTGGAAGGGACAAAATTTCATTTTGATATTCAGCAGCAACAGGAATATTTTCAGGCTTATAATTTAAATGTTTATATGCAGGTTGCAAAGGTATTGCAGTTGGATAATGAATAGCAGTTTGTATGCCGTTTTCATTTAAAAATTTTTGCAAATCATCTCTTCTGTCCGTTCTGATGCAATAAACGTGAAAAATATGTTTTGCGTTTGTTCTTATTGGAGGAATTTCAATATTTTTAATATTTTTCAATAATTCATTGTAGTACAAAGCATTTTCGAGTCTTTTTTTATTCCATTCATGAATAAAAGGTAATTTTGTGTTTAAAATTGCTGCCTGCAAGCCGTCTAATCTGCTGTTTATACCTTCAATCTGGTGAAAGTGTTTTTTTAAAGCACCATGATTTGCATACATTCTGCATTTATCTGCTAAATCTTCATTATTTGTAATAATACAACCTGCATCTCCATAAGCACCGAGATTTTTTCCAGGATAAAAACTAAAAATTGCAGCATCACCAAAAGTACCTACAAATTGATTTTCAAATTCAGCAAAATGAGCCTGCGCACAATCTTCAATTAAATAAAGATTATGTTTTTGACAAATGTCTTTAATTTTTTTTATATCGGCAGACTGACCATATAAATGAACCGGAATAATTGCTTTTGTTTTTGCAGTAATTCTTTCCTCAATTTTTGAAACATCAATTGTAAAAAATTCAGGTTCAATATCAATAAAAACAGGAGTTGCACCTGTTTGACCAATAGTTTCGGAAGTAGAAATCCAACTGTTAGCAACAGTAATAACTTCATCACCCTGCCCTATTCCCAACATTTTTAAAACTATATAAATGGCATCAGTACCATTTGCACAACTTATACAATGTTTTACATTATATGCTTTTGCAAAATTTTGTTCAAATTCTTTAACATATTTTCCACCTATAAAAGCAGTGTCCTTAATCACACTATCAATAACTCTGTCAATTTCAGGTTTTATTGACAAATACTGTGCATACAAATTAACAAAAGGTATATTCATCAAAAAATATTTTTAATTTTTTTAGCTGGGTTACCGACATATATACCCGATTCGGTAATATTTTTGGTAACAACAGCACCTGCTCCAATAACAACATTGTTACAAATTTCAACAGGTAAAATTGTTGCATTAGTACCAATAGAAACAAAGTTACCAATTTTGGTTTTTTTCCATAGAACTCTATTTCCACCGGCAGGAGCGCCAGTTGAAAAAGTGTCGTTTATAAACATTGCACCGTGCGAAATAAAGCAGTTGTTTCCAATTGTAACCATCTCACAGATAAATGAATGCGATTGTATTTTACAATTATTGCCAATATCAACATTTTTTTGAATTTCTACAAAAGGACCAATAAAAACATTATTACCAATGTTACAACCATACATATTAACCGGTTCAACAATTTTTACATTTTCGCCGAACCGAACATCTACTATTGCGGATTTTAATATAATGGGTTTATTATTCATTTTAGATTCCTAATTTACATTTTTGAGGATGAAATTTTAAAAAAACTTCTTTCCCTGTTTCTATTGATTCGTAAATAGCAGAAATTATTTCAAGACTTTTTTTACCTTCAAATCCGTCAATTAAACTTTTTGTATTGTTCAGAATTGAATTTATTACATCATTGTAATATTCCAAATGTCCAAAACCATAAACATTGGGGGGATTAACCGAAAATTTTTCTTTAACTTCATCATCCTGAATTTCTTTTTCAACAAAATTCCAATGAACAATTTCGTTTACAGCAAAACCTCCAATCTCAACAGTACCTTTTTCACCCAAAATAGAAATTGAACCCTCCAAATCTTTTGGTCTTACAGCAGTTGTGGCTTCAATTATACCTAAAGCACCGTTTCTGAATTTAAGAATTACAACAGCAGTGTCTTCTGCTTCGATATTAACAAGAGCTGTATTACTTTTGGCATAGACACTTTCAACCTCCCCCATCATCCACTGAAGCAAATCGACATGATGGCTTGCCTGGTTTGCAAGAACCCCACCATCGAGAGACCAGGTTCCACGCCATTTGTCCTGATTGTAATATTCCTGATTTCTGCACCATCTAACTCTTACCGTACCCATTACTAGTTTACCGAATCGTCCTTTTTCAAGAGCTTTTCTAAGTTGAATAACAGGTAAATTAAAACGGTTTTGTTTAACAACAAATAATTTGCAATTATTTTCAGAACAGGCTTTAATCATTTCGTCAGCATCTTCCAGACGCAAAGCCATAGGTTTTTCTACAATAATATGTTTGCCGTATTTTGCTAAGTGAATTGTATGCTTAGCATGATTTCCGCTTTCAGTAAGTACAACAACAACATCAATATTTTCGTTTTCCATCATTTTATCCATATCGGTATAATATGGAACATTATATCTTTCTCCAACAAGTTTTGCTTTTTCTAAATCAATATCACAAACTGAAACGAGCTTTGCATTTGGAATTAATTTATTTCCAAGTAATTCTGAATGTTTTTTGGCTATTCGACCGCAGCCGACAAGTGCAAAATTAATCATATTCATTTTTTTAAAATTGATTTTATAAAATTCCCGATAGGTTTGAGAGGTTTGAGGATAGGATATTGATTATAAATAGACTGTTCTGTCTTAAATTCGGTATGTTCACGTCTCGAAGCATTTATGTAATGCTCAA
>DYKL01000325.1 GCA_020722645.1 Acetofilamentum sp.
GGAAAACATTGGGCAGCAAAGTGGATTGATGGTTATTATTCAATTTCAAACCGTTACACAATAGAATCTGATTTTGATTTATCAAGCAAAGGAATTGAAGAATTTGCATTAAAAAATAAACTTATTAAAAGAAACGAACAATTTAATTTCAAAAAGACATTTTCAGATTGGTTTTATACATATTTCAGCAAAAGTAAACAAAGACTTGATTCTACTTGTAAATTTGCAGCACCCAAAGGAGAATTTGACATAAATTCGGCTGTTAAAATTTTGAAATCACATTTTACAGATGAGAATTTTCAACCATGGAAAAATTATTCCGGAGGGTCTGTTTGTATGCATGCAAACGGTTTTTTAAATCCGACTCAGACTACAGGTTCTATGATTGTAGAAATGAAAGAAGATTCTAACACCAAAATTCTTCTTACCGGAACTTCAAATCCTTGTATATCATTATTTAAACCATTTTCATTTGAAGGAAATGTTCTGTTAGAACAAAATTTCAGAATACCTTCTGAAAAATTTGATGATTCTTTTTGGTGGAAAGCTGAAAAATTTCATCGTCAGGTAATTATGAATTATGAATTCAACCGTGAAATTTTTATAAATGAGCTAAGCGAAATTCAAAAAAATATTGTCGAAAAATTTGAAAAAAACAGTTTCGAAAGTGCTAATGAATATGACAGGTTTTCAGAAGAATCAATTAAACTTCATTTAGTTAAAATCGAAGAGTGGACTCAAAGTCTTCCTAAAAATAATAAAAATGTGAATAATTTATTTTTTAATAACTATTGGAAAAAACAAAATAAATTAGCATATTTATAAATTATTTACCAATTGAAATGAATACAAAATCATATATATTTATTTTTTTATTTACATTTGTATTTATAAATTTATCAAAATCTCAGGATGTTATAAATGTAAACAACGATTTATCAAGTATTCCTATTGGTGATAAATTATATTTTTATATAGATAATGACAAAAATTTAACTTTAAATGATGTTATAAATGATAAATTTCAGGAAAATTTTATTAAATCTGAAAAATCTGTACCGTTTTTTGATTATATCAGTTCCACAATCTGGCTAAAATTTACGGTTAAAAACAATTCGAACACTTACGACAATTTCTTTCTTTTAATTGACTATCCTTTGTTGTATAAAATAAATATATATATGTCCCATACACTCAAAACGGGTTAATTTATTTTGATACTTTGTACAATGGTGATGGTTATAAATTTGATAAAAGAGAACTCAAATTATCCACAAATGCTTTTCTTTTACCTGTAAATCCTGATGAAACAATAACTTTTTATGTTTCGATAGAAAGTGATGGTGATTTAGTTTCTCTGCCTATTTCAATTGTTTCAGACGACTATTTAATTTCAATGACAAATGAAAACAATTTGTTTATTGGACTTTTTTACGGTTTTCTGATGTTGATTGTTGTTATAAACCTGTTTTATTTCATAAACCTGAAAGATAAAGTCTATTTTTATTATATTTTGTACGTTATAGTTTTAGGCATATATGCTGCAGCCCGAGATGGATTGACATTTCAGTTTTTATGGAAAAATGCACCATACTGGAATAATATTGCAGTTTCAATATTTTCTTCTTTAACAATGGTTTTTATATTGAAAGTTATTCAATATACTTTAAATACAAAATTAAATTTTCCGAAATTACATAAAATTATAACATATTTCACTCTTGTAATTTTAGCACTTTTAGTTCCTTTGTTTATGCCTAAATATTATGCTTTTTATATTAACTTCGGTAATATTCTTGCTTCAGTAGCTATAGTATTAGGAATTTACACAATCATTGTATCAATCAGAAAAAGATTGTTTTTTGCTAAATATTTTCTTTTGGCTTTGGCTTTTTTAATAGTTGGTACTTTAATGGTAGTCTTAAAAAATAATGGTTTACCGGGAATTTTTCAGTTTGAATTCTGGTTTAAATTATTTGTTACTGCTGAAATCATAATTCTTTCGTACGGTTTGACTGTTCTTTTTAATAATTTGTTACAGGAATCAAAACAGCAAGCAATTGACAGACTTGAACAGATAAACTACATGAAAGAACAGGTTAACATGGAATTGGAAATCAAAGTTATAGAAAGAACAAAAGAATTAGACAAACAAAACAAAGAACTTGAAATTTTATTTAACGAAGTTGTTCAACAAAATATTCAAATCAACGAACAGACAGAAGAATTAAAAACAATTAACAACCAGCTTATTGATAGAAATAATGAAATTAATCAGCAAAAAGAAGAAATCAGAGCTCAAAAAGAAGAAATTGAAAAACATAGAGATTTATTATTTGAACAAAAGCAAAAAGTTACGCAAAGTATTGAATACGCTAAAAAAATTCAAAAAGCTGTATTTCCGGGCAGGTCTATTTTAAATGAATTTTTTTCTGACTTTTTCATATATTTCAAATCGCGAGATATTGTTTCCGGCGACTTTTACTGGTTCAAAAAAAATGAAAATAAATTATTTTTTGCAATTGCCGACTGCACCGGACATGGCGTTCCGGGAGCATTTATAAGTATGCTTGGAATTGCTCTGATGAATGAACTTTCATTTGGATTCTTAAATTTTTCTCCTGCCGAAGTTTTAACTAAACTCAGGGAGATGATTATTGGAGTTTTACACCAAACTAACGAAAAATTTGAACGAAGTGACGGTATAGACATGGCACTTTGCTTTTTTGACAGAGAAAAATCTGTCCTTTCATATTCTGGTGCTAATATACCTGCTTTTGTTTGCACTACAGATAATAATGAAACAGTATTTAAAATATTGAAACCCAATAAGATACCTGTTGGAGTTTATCCTATAAGAAAAAATTTTACCAATGAGAATATTCAATTGCAAAAAAATGATGTTATTTATGTATGTTCAGATGGTTATCAGGACCAGTTCGGAGGAGAACACAACGAAAAATTTATGTCAAAAAGATTAAAACAATTATTCATTGATTGTCATAAAGATACAATGATTAATCAATATAATATTCTTGATATAAATCTAAAAAAATGGATGAATGCCGACACAGAAAATAATTCTAAACCTCAAATTGATGATATTTTAATACTTGGGCTTAAAGTATAAATACGAAAACTTCGACCTTGTATATACTTCAAATATAGAAATTATTAACTGTTTCCCAGGTATTTGAATTCTTTATCAAACAAACTAAGTGCATCATTCAAATCTTTGAAAACAACAAAATGGTTATCACAACCTTTTCTTGAACAGATGCTTACGTGACCACCAACTATTAAATTCATTCTAACAAGTGGGGCACCACATTTATCACACTGATCTTCAACAGGTAGTTGTTCTTTACAATGAGGACAATACATTTTTACAACTTCTTTAACTTCAAGTTTTATGTCTGAATTATGATCAAAACAACCATAATATGAACATAACCATAAATTTCCTTTTTCTTTTCCATTATCAATTTGCAACTTTATACTATCCTGTTCATGAATTTTTTTTGTTTCATCCATAAGTGATTTACCACAAACCGGACATTTTAGTGCTAATTTAAAATATTTTTGCATAATTTTATTTTTTAGAGTTAAACGTTTTAGAAAATCTTAACAAATATAAATAAAATTAATTTAAACTACAAATTGCTAATTTTAATCTTCGGGCTTAAGTTTAATTTCATTTATTTTATTAAACCTCTCAAATGAAATATTTTTATCGTTTTTATTCAAAAATTCATATATCTCCTTAAATCCGTAAGTCTATACTTATATATCTGAAATTCAGTCAGGTGAGATACTTACAGTACAGGCAC
>DYKL01000326.1 GCA_020722645.1 Acetofilamentum sp.
TTCATTCTATTGGTGTGAGAACTTTAAGGTTCTCATGGGGGTTTCATCTGTAAATTTTAATTTTCATGTGTAAATAATTTTGTAAGTTGTTGGTTTATAATTATTTTCATTCTATTGGTGTGAGAACTTTAAGGTTCTCATGGGGGTTTCATCTGTAAATTTTAATTTTTTTTGAATTATGATAACATAGAATGCCCATAAACATTTTGGTTGATGTGTTGAAGATTTATGAGCATTTCGAATATTTATATTAAGGTAATCCCGGAAATGAATCTACAAATTGTACTTTAATATCTCCGAAAGAATCAACAATCTGAACTTTGAAATCAGGGAAAGAATTCACAATCTCCCATTGTCCGATACTGTCTGCAAATGAACTGACTTTTTGAACACGTAAATCGGGAAAAGAATTCACAACTTCAATTTTTATGTCAGGGAAAGATTCTACAATTTGAACTTTTCCCCATAATTTAATACCGTTGAATGTACCATCACTGTTAATCATAAATTTTTTAATTTTTTGTTTATAATTTTTGCAATTTACATTTTTTCTTTTGAATAAAAAAATTTTTTCTTTTTATAAAGTGAAAAAATATAACATCGTAAAATGCATTGATTTTCAAATATATAAATGTTTTTGCAACTTTTTGTAACCTTATGGTAAACTTATTAAAACCTTTTAAATTCATTTATTTATAAAATCATAACGTACTATTGTAAAAATTTTTTCAAGTCTTTCAAAATAATAACTTATGATTTTTTTTATTTCAAAAAATTCGTTTAAAACCAAAATTATAATTTATAAATCTTTAAAGCATAAAATTATTTGGCAGAGAGAAATAAATAAAATTAAAATTCAGAATAAAGCTTTAGAAAATATCATTAAAAAAACAAAGGAAAATAAATTGTTTTAATTGTCAAGCGTAAAAAAAACTATAAAAAAATAACAAAAAAACTTAAATTTATGAAAAAAACGTGTTTGCTTTAATCGTCTTTTTGATGCCTTTAATAGGTATATCACAAATTCCAAATGCCGGTTTTGAAAACTGGGAAACAAACGGTGATGGTGTTTTTGAACCTGTTTCTTGGAGTACTACTAATGCCGAAGAATATGAAAATGTCCTTCAAAATAATGATGCTTATGAAGGCAACTATTCAATGGAACTAACAGTTTTTGAATATATGTCTGTTCTTGTCCCCGGTGGTGTTCGCCTTGATGAAAGTGCAGTTATCTCTCAAAGATATTCTGCTTTTAACTGTTACATTAAAGGATCTGCTGCTGGTAACGATGTCTTAAACTTTCAAGTTGTTGTTTTCGGCGATTATCCGACTTCAAATTATATTATCGGAGTTGGTGAATTCAGTACTGATGCAAGTTATCCGGATTGGACACTGATTGAAATACCGATTACTTATGATGTTGATGTTCCTGCTGATTCTGTTCAAATTTATATGGTCATACCGGTTGATGCTGGTAATAATACTTCAACTTCTTATTTAATTGACGGTTTAAGTTTCGATTCTAATCCAAACCCGACAAATCCTGTATTAGTAAGTGCTTCAACTAATTTGGACGGAACTGAAATTAACCTCTTGTTC
The DNA here is from genome assembly GCA_020722645.1 of Acetofilamentum sp. Taxonomy (GTDB): domain Bacteria; phylum Bacteroidota; class Bacteroidia; order Bacteroidales; family JAFGUD01; genus JAFGUD01. The sequence continues at coordinate 1,600 of DYKL01000326.1, forward strand.
GACAAATCTATGGCTGACCCTACAGGTAATGAAAATAGTTTTTCGGTTACTGTAAATTCTGTTAGTAATGATGTTTCTTCTGTTGCTTTGGAGCCGGGGAACGATAAGATGTTTGTTTTATCTATGTCAAATACAATTTCAGAAGGCGATGTAATTTTAGTGAGTTACACCCCCGGAACTATTGAATCAATAGATAATATGCCATTGCTTGCGTTCACAAATTTTTCGGTAACAAATAATGTAGGTTCCGGTGAAGTTTCTTGGCACAATATTACAAGTCCTACAAATTACAACCTTTTATCTGTATTTTTTATTGATGAAAATAATGGTTGGATTTCAGGCGAAAACCATACTTTTTTGAGAACTACCAACGGTGGGCAAACCTGGACTTCCGAAGATGTTCCTACATCAGTAAATATTTTTGCCGTTGCTGCAACTTCTGCAAATGAGGTTTTTACTGCCTGTTACGATACTGTTTATCATTCAAGCGACGGTGGCGTGAACTGGGAAGCTGAATATCTGAACACTTCGAATAATGATTTTTACGATATTTTCTTTTTTGACGATAACAATGGCTGGATTGCAGGACCTGCAACAAATACCTGCAAAACAACTGACGGTGGAAATACTTGGACTAATTATTTTACAGGTATTGCAATTGAAGCTTTCTTTGGTATCAATTTCCCTACTTTGAACAACGGCTGGGCTGTCGGTGAGATAGGTATAGTAGCCAATACTACTGATGGTGGCGAAAACTGGACTGGTGTAGAAGACTACTTTGGAACAAGGGCAAATTTGTATTCTGTTGATTTTTCAAATACTAACAATGGTTGGATAGTTGGAGACAGCGGATTGGTTTATATTACAACAAACGCCGGTACAAATTGGGTAAGAAATGAAACAGGTTCTGGATATTATTACAGAGACGTTGATTTTATTGATAATACAAACGGTTGGATTGTTGGAAATAACGGAATAATTATGTTTTCTGAAAATGCCGGTACATCTTGGAATTTCCAAACAAGCAATACAACAAATAATTTGAAATCTGTTTGTATGATAAATGAAAATTTAGGTTGGGCTGTCGGTGAAAATGGTACAATTCTAAAATACGGGCTTTCAGAAACTTTTGTAAATGACAATGTAAATCAAAATAATATTATTTCAATTTATCCGAATCCTGCTAATTCTATTGCGGATTTTTCTGTAAACCTTGATTGTTCTAATAATTATATTTTTGAAATTTTTGACATTAACGGTAAAACAGTTTATTCTAAAAATATAAAATCTCAGAAATTTCAGATTAATGTTTCAGATTTTGAAGATGGAATTTATTTATGTAAAATTAAAAATATACCGTTAAGTAATAAAAAATTAGTGATTTTGCATTAAAAATTAGTATTAAAACATTGTAAAATTCAATAATTTTTTGTAAGTTTTATTGTTAATCATTCACAACTCTAATTTTTTGCCTGAAGTAGTATCTTTTTAAATATAAGGTAATATTTCAGGCTTTTTTATATACCAGCCTACAACAAATTTTTGGTATTGGCTTAAACCTGCTGATTTGTTGGTTGGGACACCGACAAAAGCGTGTATTGCCGACGTTTCAGTGTCCACACCTGAAATTTCAACGGTTTTAAACCAAGACCAAATTTTTTATGTTGCTTATTCGTATTTGCTATTCGATTGTTTCTAAATATCTGATTTATTGTGTTTTAGGATTGAAAATTCTATTGTCCGTTATAAAATAATGTGTTTTGACAAATTTTTATAAGAGATAGATTACATATACAAATTGTCTGATTCGGTAAATTATGTGCGGTTTTTACCTCAAACAGTAATATTGGAAATGTCTTACTTGAACTGAAAGTTTATTGTAATTAGAGTTCGTTCATAAAGTTCATAAAGTTGAAAGCCTGCCCTGTAAGGGTCTATAAAGTATTAGCATTTGATTTTCAATATAAGAACCTTACAGGGCAAGCTTTATAAACTTGGCACTTTATTAACAGACACTAATTATTACAATAAAAAAGTGCATTGATTTTAAAATTTGATTTTATCAACAAATTACTGTTAATGCAAACAAGTTGCTTCCAGCAGGACAATTGGGGTGGAGTTTTTATTCCACTTTCAGTTTTCGACTTTTTAATAAAATTTTAGGCTCTTTTCTTAAAAAATGTGGGTAGATATTCTATTTATAGCATTATAT
>DYKL01000327.1 GCA_020722645.1 Acetofilamentum sp.
AAAAATCAGCAGCAAAGCCCTGTAAATCCACGCTTTTTAAAAGTAAGTTACGTTAATAAAGCTTGCCCTGAAAGGGTCTAAAAGCCTGCCCTGTATGTGTCTTTTGTTGAATATCAAATGCTAATACTTTATAAACATTCAACTTTATGAACTTTATGAACTAACTCTAATTAGTTGATTTTGCTGTAATCGGACTGCAAATCCAAAAAAGCGATTTCAAATCAGCAGAATTAAAAATTTGGTTCAAATATTTGGAAAATTTATAATAATATCAGCTTTTTCAATAATTTTTTTGTCGTGTGTTGCAAAAAAAATTGTACTTTGATTGAGTCCAAGAATGTAATCAGTTACTTTTTCGGTATTTTGTTCGTCAAGAGAAGAAGTTGGTTCATCTAAAAAAATATATTTCTTTTTAGTCAGCAAAACAGCGGCGAGCATAAGTCTCTGTTTTTGTCCGCCTGATATTTCATCGTTTTTTTTGTCCAACAAATCATTTTCTATTTGAAAAAGTCTTAAAATATTATCAATTTCACTTTGTCTAGGCATTATTTTTTTGTTTACTCTTGTTTGAAATATCGAAAAAAATAAATCTTTTATATTTTCAAAAGGCAGATTAATATTTTGTGGCAGCCAAGCAATTTTTTGTCTTATTAAATTGATATTCTGATAATTAAGCTGTATGTTTTCATAATATATTTCACCTTTTTCAGGCAGTTCAAATCCGCATAAAAGATTTATGAAAGTAGATTTTCCGCTACCGGATTCTCCTACTAATGCCACTTTTGAGCATAAGGGAATTTCAATCGAAAAGTTTTTCAGTAAAGGCTCATTAGAATAAGAGAAAGACAAATTGTTAATTTTCAGCATTTTACATTAAAATATTCAGTATTATAAAAAACTATTATTTGCTAATCACCAACAACTTCGGTTCCATCATCTCAATAATCGAATATTTAACTCCTTCGCGACCAAAACCCGAGTTTTTAACGCCTCCATAAGGCATATTATCAACTCTGAATGTTGGAACATCATTGATAATAACTCCGCCGACTTCCAAATGGTCAAAAGCAAAATTTATTTCATCAAGTTTATTCGTAAAAACACCTGTCTGTAGTCCATAATCCGATTCATTCACGTAATCAACAGCCTGTTCAAAATTATTGAATGGTTCGAGTGTTACAACAGGTCCGAAAATTTCTAATGAACATACTTTCATTTTGTTGTGAGTACGAGTTAAAACAGTCGGTTCGTAAAATGTATCATTTCTTTTGCCACCGCATAAAATTTTTGCACCGTCTGCAACTGCTTCATTCACCCATTGTTCAACTCTTTTAGCATTATTTTCATCTATCATTGCAGAAATTTCTGTTTCAGAACTCATCGGATTTCCGGTACGCAAATTTTTAGCCCTTTCGACAAATTTTTCCGAAAATTCATCAAAAACATTTTTGTGAACATATATACGCTGAGCGTGAATACAAACTTGCCCTGAATATGCAAAAGCCCCGACAATAGTTTTGTTTACTGCATTTTCGAGATTTGCTGTATCAGAGACAATAACGCCTGCGTTGCCGCCAAGTTCGAGTAAAACGCGTTTTTTCCCTGCCTGTTGTTTCATTTTCCAACCAACCTGCGGTGAACCGGTGAACGAAATAAGTTTAAAACGTTCATCTGTAACAAGTTGATTCCCTGATTCTCTGTCCATAGGCAGAATAGAAACTGCCCCTTTCGGAAGTTCGGATTTATCAATAATTTCCGCTAAACATAATGTACTAAGCGGTGTGTTTCTTGAAGGTTTAAGAATAATCGGATTTCCGGCGGCAATTGCAGGTGCTATTTTGTGAACTGCAAGATTTAGCGGGAAATTGAAAGGAGCTATACCTGCAATAAGCCCCAGCGGATAATATTTGACAAGTCCTTCCTTACCTGAACCAGCCGCAGTCCAGTCGAGCGAAATATATTCCTTCGGAAGTCGTTTAGCTTCTTCGGAAGCAATTGTGAATGTCTGAATAGAACGAGCAACTTCTCCCAAAGCATAAACCATCGGTTTTGCGGCTTCTTGCGATATTATTTCAGCAAAATATTGCTTGTTTTTTTCTAATTCAGATGCAATAAATTTTAAAATTTCATACTTTTTAAACGAAGGCAAAAATTTCATCTCTTTTTCTACCTTCAAAGCGGCTTCAATTGCGGAATTAAGCTCTTTTGTGCCGGCAAGAAAAGTTTTTGCAAAAACCTGATTTGTAAAAGGATTTTTAACTTCAACAACTGTTTCTGTTGATTGAAAATTTCCCGCAAAATATATTTGTTTTGTTATCATTTTGATAGTTTTTTAAAAATGAAATCCTAACCCGAATTTAAAATAAACAGAACTTAAATTCAAATTATATTCAGGAACTGTAAAAATTCGATTATTTATAGAGTAAGCAGTATGCTCATTAATTTTAACAGGTAGTAAAAAATCAGCTTTCAAACCCGCATTCAGTGAAAAAAACCTTGTCAGATGATATCTGTATGTCCCTGACAATTCAATTCCGAAAGTTTTAAAATTATAATTTTCAATATCTTCGTTAATTGCAGAAAGTGAATCGGCAGAAATAGACCAAACAGAGCTTATATATCCTGCAAAATCAGCTTTTATACCGGCACCGATTGAAATTTCGGATTTTGAAAGTAACATATTATTCACGGATTTGAATAAATATTCAGAACCTAAAGAAACAGAACTTAAATTAATTTCGATAACAGAATAATCAGTAATATAATTTTCTTCAATATAAAAATTTTTTTGTCCGAAAGTCCTAAAACCATTTTCAAATTGATAGCTGAAATATGGTTTGAATTTATTATTTATATTATAATCAGCTGTTATACAAATTGATGAAAAATCGTAATCTGTATTCGAATACTCAAAACCATTCGATTTATAATTACGTTTAACGCTCCACAAAATATTATTAATCGGTTGATTAATATCTAAATTCAAAGAAAATTTCGGGTAATTTAAAGGGTGAAAGTATTTAGTTTTTTTATCAGATGTAACAACATTTTCAGAGTAAGGTTTTTTGTCTGTAAAAATCATATTTTCAGGCAATTCCGTTACCATTGATTTGTTACTTAAATATGGTAAAATTATATTGTATTGTTCTGTTTTACTATCAGTATAAATTTCTAATTTATTTGCAGGTAAAACCCCAAAAATGAGTCCACTTGCTATGCCGGACGGTATTCCGTAAACAACACCAATTATAACTACAACAAAGCCCCCAAGCATATTTTCTGATGACTCAAACATTGAATATGTAGATAAAACTGTTGTTGTTGCCAAAAAACCTACAAGTGCAGTATTTATGAATTTCCCTTTTTGTTTAGTTTCAATCTGCTTAATATCAGATGGTTTGAAAAGATAAAAATTCTCCATTTTTTTATAACTGTCAGATATAACTATTTTTCCGGAGTCTGCATAATATAGGCAACCTTTAAATAACTGGTTTGAATTATTTACTAATTCTACTTTTACTGATTTTTTGATGTCTTTTTTCTTAATGTCTTCATTTTGAGCTATAACCAAAAACGAAAGCATTATAAAAAGATAAAAGATTAAATGTTTTTTCATTTTTTTAACAAATATTTTGCCCCACCGGGTCATTTTTAATTAACTATGCTTATTAACTAATTTGCTAATTTGCTAATTTGCTAATTTGCTAATTGACTAATTTGCTAATTTGCTAATTTGCTAATTTGCTAATTTGCTAATTTGCTAATTTGCTAATTGACTAATTT
>DYKL01000328.1 GCA_020722645.1 Acetofilamentum sp.
CTCACCTGACTGAATTTCAGATATATAAGTATAGACTTACGGATTTAAGGTTTTAAATTAATGCAATTTATTTAAAGATGTTTTTAAAGTTGTTTTTTTGATATAATTTTTTTATTTTTGGAGATGAAAGTTAATTCTATTTTAATAATAAAAATAATATAAATTTGTAATAAAATGCATAAAAAACTTTTTTTTGTAATAATAATTTTTTTGTTTTTTGGTTGTGAAGACGAATCTTATAACTCTAATTTGTATGACGAATCATCAGAAGGTCAATTAAAGGTAGAAGAAGCATTTAAAACAGCTAAACAAATTTTTTATTTATTGCCCAGTCCTGTGGAAACTGCAATGATTCTGGAAAATACAGAAGTAGAGTTCTCTGATAGTTATATATTATCACTAAAAGCTGTTGATTTATATGAAACAACAACTGAACAGGCATTGAATTTAGGGGTTTATAGTGCCGATTTGGCATATCTGACTATGTTTAATCAAACCCAATACTCTATTGATTATATGGCTGTTTGTAAAAAATTAGCCGAAGATATGGGCATAATGAACGTTATAAGCGACTCAGTTCTTAACGAAATTCAGGAGAAAATAAAAAACAGAGACGAAGTGATGAACATTATCTCCGAACAATTTATGGAGGTTAATGCTTATCTTGAAGAAAATGACAGGGCTGTTAGTGCTGCATTGATTGTTTACGGCGGTTGGATTGAAGGTCTTTATGTTTCTATTATGCTTGTAGGGGACGATGTTCAAAATAATCCCCAGTTAGTTGAAATGATTTATGACCAGAGAATATCTTTAAACGATTTGATTAGTCTTGTTGCAATTTACAAAGATATAGACGATATGAAAAAATTTTTGGTTGAACTCAATGAACTTAAAAAAATATACGAAATGATGGATATGCCTGTTAATCAGAATCAGTTTGATCAGCTTAAATCTAAAATTACTTTAATGAGAAATTCTTTTACAAAAACTAAATACTAAAAACATTAAACCGACATAAAATGAAAAAAATATTACTTAATTTTGTACTTGTTTTTTTATTGGCAAATTCTCTATTCGCACAATGCCGAGAATTTACTCATAACGAAATAATACCTAAATTGGGAGATTTTCTTCTTACCGGTAAATATCATTCGATGAAATTGAGCGAAGGGGAAGAAATTCTAATTTTCAAAACCGTCAATCGCGGACTGACTTATCGTTTTATCGTAATGAGCGAAAGTGTTATACCTCAGCCGCATTTTATAATTACAGACTGGGACAATAAAGTTATCTACGACAATTCCAAAAACAACAATTCCGTTATCTTTGACTATAAAGCAGATATGACGCAAAGAATTAAAATTATAATTAAAGTGCCAAAATCTTCAAGCGGTACAAATATAAAAGAGGGGTGTGTCGGTTTGGTTATGGGCGTCAAAACTGATTAATTTTTCAGTTTTGACAAATTTTACAATTATTCAACTCAGCTAAGTTTAAAATATGTTGATGTAATAATTTTTTATCACTTTATTTTTCCTTAACTAAATCAATATTGTCGATTTTTTTAAGATTAAAAATTATCTGATTAAAAACGGCTTTGTTTATTGCATATAATTCTATATATCCATTAAATAAACCGTCTTCGGTATTTTCTATAAAAATTTTGTTCATATTTATTTTGAGTTCGTTTGTAATAACATCAGCAATATCTCGTAAAATTCCAACTCTGTCTTTCCCTTTGATTAGAATTGTATATAATTCTGCATATTTGAAATCAATTTTTTCCCATTGGACAATTGCGGTTCTTTTTGCCTTTGTTGCCAAATACTCTTGTACTTGTGAACATCCTCTTTTGTGTACAATAGGAACACCATGTTCGTTTATAAATACCATTGATTCTTCTCCAAGAGCAGGCTGGCAACAAGGAGCAATTTCAAAAAATGTAGATTCACTTATTTTAAAAGGCTTTTTATAATGAAAACCTTCCGGTAAATTTTCCCCTTCACTTATAAATTCGATTATTTGTCCGCTTTTTTTGAGATAATTTTTTAAAGCTGTCCTCGCTCTGCTTGTTACAAGAAAATCTAACCATTTTTCGGTTGGAACAACTTTATCACTTGTCAATATTTTTACAATTTGCGTCGAACCCAGAACAGCATCTCTTTTTATTAAATTTGAACTCTCATTTATATGAGCTCCGTAACATTTAAGCCCCATTTCGGTATGTAATCTGAATGCAAAGTCTAATACAGTTGAATTTTTAGGCATTTCGTATATGTCGCCTTTAGGTGAATTTATATAAATTGTGTCTGTTTTAATTATGTCACCGAAAATTTCAATTATTTCATTATCTTCTTTTGTATTGTTTTCTAAACTTTTTGTGATTTTGTCAATTCCGGGTTTTTCATCATCTTTTTTCAAATAACCGAACTGCGCAATTTCATGATCATCTTTTGACATTATTTGTATTTCCTGCACTGTAACTTGTTTATTATAAACATAAATTACATCAAAAACCAAAGCCCTGAATCCATTCTTTTTTGGTTTTACTATCCAGTCTTTTATACTTTTTTCTCTGAACTGAAAAGCATCTGCAATTAACCAGAATATTGCATAAGCAAAATGCCGGTTCATTTTAAAATTTATGTCAAATATTATTCGGGTTGAAAAATGATTATGTACTTTATCATAATTCAGTTTTTTTTGCCACATTTTTGTCCAAACTTTATAAAACGAGCGCTTTACTGTGATTATTTCGTATTTTAAATCAACATTTCCGAATAGAGATTTGTATTCGTCGATATAATTTTCTAATCTTCTTTTGATGTTGTAATTAATTAATACTTGCTGAAGTTCTATTTGAAAACATTTTGTTCTTCTGATTATACCAAAGTCATATTTTTGGGAATATTCCACTAGTTCTTTATACGTATTTGGTTGTAAATTTTCAAAACTTCTGTCTTCTACTTCAAGTTTTATGTGCCAAAGACCTATCATTTCTGCAACTTTAGCGTATAAATATAAGTTTTCAGCTGATTTTACTATTTTCGTTGCCTCAGGCATTTCTTCCATTGTCCTCATATTATGAAGACGGTCGGCAATTTTTATAATTAGTACTCTATAGTCTTGTGGAATTGTTAAAATCATTTTTGTAAATGTATCCATCTGCTCTGTACTGTTTTCTCCGCTTATTTTTGCGATTTTTGTAACTCCTTCTACAATTCTCAGTACTTTTTCACCAAATCTTTTTTCTATGTATTCTTTGTCAAATAATTCTGAATCTTCCAAAACATCATGTAACAAAGCAGATATGACTGTTGTTGTGCCATAACCCATTTCTTTTGATGCTATTATTGCAACTTCTACAGGATGAGTTATATAGGGTTCTTTCAAACCCCCTTTTCTGTTCTGTCCTTTATGAGCAGCAAATGCAACGTTGTATGCTAAATGTATTTTTTTTATATTTTCTTCAGGTGTCTTTTTTATATTACAAGTAAGGTATTCAAATAGTTTTTTTTTGTAATATTTTGTTAACCTGCCCATATATTTTGGTTTTCTGCAATTTTCCATTTTCCTTTAATTTATGCGGTTTTTTGTGCTTAAAATATTTTTATGTTATAAATAATTAGTAGTTGATTTTATCAGTGTATAAGTATATTATACGTATTTTTTACAAAAAAGTTCATTTTATTTTCATTATTTTTTTGTTAAATTTTAATTTTAAGAGTTTACCTTAAATCCGTAAGTCTATACTTATATATCTGAAATTCAGTCAGGTGAAA
>DYKL01000329.1 GCA_020722645.1 Acetofilamentum sp.
GATTAATAGCAGGAACTGCTAAATATTTTAATTATGATTTAATTACAAACGACCCAGTTATTATAAAATCAAAAGATATTAGGACAATTTGGAAATGAATTCCACATTATTTCTATTTGTCATTTGAAAGAACCTGTCATTGTTGCGTTTGAAAAAAACTGTCAGTGTTGCGTAGCAACCTGACAGTGTTTAACTACCCCAACCCCGCTGGTTTCCAAAAACCAGCGGGGTTTAAACAGCCCCATACGGAAGAATAGGGTTTAACTACGTAAGTTTTTTAACACTGTCAGGTGCTACGCACACTGATAGGTTAAAAAAAAACAGGTTAAAAAAACACCGACAGGTTAAAAAAACGTATATTTGCAGGTGTTGATATTTATACTTTTATGTTTTTTTGTAAGCAAAATCAAATACCGGTAGTAAACACAACTATTCAAGAAATAGAAGAGGAAGTTAATTTTTATAATAATTTTGTTAAATGATTAAAATTATTCGTAAATTTGCATTGAAATGGAACTTGTAATCGAAAAACAAAAAATTTTGGAATATTTGTTAAAGCCAATTGAAAAAGCTGATAAATCAAAGTTTTTAAATTTAATAGGTTATAATATTGAAAATTGGTCTAAATTGAAAGACGATATTATTGAACAGTTCTCAAATTATCAAGTTGTAACTTACGATAAAAATGAGTACGGAGTTCTATACAGGATAGATGGTAAATTGGTTGCTCCTTTAAAGACTATTGATTTAACAACTATTAGGATAGGAATGAATGAAAATCTAAAACTTGTTACACTTTTTCCAAAAAAATAAACAAATGAAATTAAATTTATATACAGAAGTTGAGCTTCAGACTGAAGTTCAAAAATTCGGTTTGAAAATCGGAGATGTTGTAAAAATAATAGACTATTCTGGTAATGATTATGTTTTAGAGGCTTTTGACGTTTTAGGTGAAACCATTGGTGTTTTTATATTACCGGAAAATAAAATAAAAAAATTAGAAAAAAAATAAAGTCTTTCATACAAGAGCTATTGAATTCGTGTGAAATATTACACTCTAATTGGTGCGACCTTGTAGCTCTTACCCCTTGCTTCAATCAGGTGTTTTTCACCTGAATGTCGTCATTCCACGCAATCCGAAATCAGTTTCGTTTAAGACTATGTTTTAAATGCAAAATTACCTGAAAGTTTTTAACTTACAAAAAGCAAACCTAACAATAGATTTTTTTACTAAAATAATGAATTTTTTCGTATCTTTGTAAAAATAATTCATATTGCAACTAAAAGAATGGAAGCATTAAAATTTGAAACCACAATTCTGGAAAATGGTATAATTCAGATTCCGGAAATAGCAAAATATAAAAACCAAAAAGTACAAATTTTTGTTATTCCCGAAAATTTTTTACTCGAAAAATCAGAAAAAAGTAACGAACAGTATATCGAAGAATTCATAAATACTTGGGTTGGTAAATTTTCTGTAATTGAAACAGATGATATCAGGTATAACGCAATAATAGGAAAAGATAAATGAGAAAAGTATTGATAGATACAAACGTAGTACTTGATTTAGCATTAAATCGAACTGATTTTGTCGAAATTGCAATTAGTTTATTGCGTATAACAGAAAAAAATAACGTTAAAATTTGTATTACAGCTTCTTCTGTTACTGACATATAATTATGTTCTAAGAAAGCAAAAAGGACATGATGATGCAATTAGTTTTCTGAAAAAGTTTTTCAAGTTTGCCAATGTAATCGGCGTAAATGAAGAAGTAATTATAGAAGCTCTAAACTCCGAAATGAATGATTTTGAAGATGCAGTTCAAACAAAAGCAGCCATTTTCAATAATATTGACACAATCATAACAAGAGATAAAAAAGACTATGAAAACTCTGGTTTAAATTTTTTCTCCCCAAATGAATATATAAACGAAATAAATAAAACTAAATAGTTTCGTTAAACTTTGTAAAAGACTGTGTCTTAAATGCAAAAATACCTGTAAGTTTTTTAACTTACAAATGTCTCGTCCTAATAATTTTTTTACTTCTGATAAAATGCATTTAAAAGTTTTTGTTTTTTAGTTGTCTTTTATTCCTAATAAACTATTTTTGCAAAAAATTATATTTTATGACTAAACAAAAACAATCGTTCAATTCACTTGTTGTCGGTATTATTCCGGGTTTGATTGTACCGTTAATTACTGTCTATTTATTTTACCTTACAAATGATGTTTATGGTGTGCAGTCTTTCAGCGGATTTATAAATTATGTTATTAAATATGGCGTAATCTCGCAGGTGTTGAGCGTTTGTCTGCTCGGTAATTTGGCAATTTTTTTTCTGTTTATCTGGACAAATCGTTACAAATCGGCAAGAGGTGTTATTGGTGCAACGTTTTTATATGCTCTTGTGATTATTATTTTAAAGTTGATTTAGATAAATCTTTTATTTTTAAAAATTACCCAAATTATAATCGGAATACCAATTAATGCGGTAATAGAGTTGATTGGTATTATTTGTGAACCGAATGAATGAGAAATTGAATCGGATAATAACATTATAATTGCCCCTATTAAACTGCTGTATATCAGCAAAGAAGAGTGTTTTGATGTCTTAAATATAATCCTTCCGAGATGCGGTACGGCAATGCCTATAAATCCAATTGGTCCGCAAAATGCTGTTATCACTCCGGTTGTTATTCCGGTTACAGCAAATATCAATATTCTTACTTTTTTAACATTTATTCCTAAGGTTTTGGCATTTTCATCTCCCAGATACAAACCGTCAATATATTTTGAAAAGATTATTGTCAGTATTATCGGAATTAATGTTATCAACGATAAAAATATAAGTTGTTCTTTTTGAATGGCATCTAAACTGCCCATTGTCCAAATTACGTATTTTTTTAACAAATTTGCGTTACTGAAATACTGCATAATATTAACAATAGCACTTATTCCGCCACCAAGCAAAACTCCGATAATCAGAATAGTTAATGTGTCGTTGATTTTGAGTGATAATATAAGTATAATAAATAAAATTGCTCCTGCTCCTATTATTCCTGCCAATGCTATTGATAAATTACCAGGAAGCGTTGTTATTCCCACAAAACTTAACCCCATCAATAGCACAGCAACACCCAGACTCGCACCTGAACTTATCCCGAAAATATAAGGTCCTGCTAATGGGTTTTTAAACAGAGTTTGTAACAATAAACCACTTGTAGATAGCGAGATACCTGTTAATATCGCTGTTAGCATTCGGGGAATTCTGATATCTGTGATTATCTGAGGAATTTCGTCATTTTTGAAAAAAATCTTTAAAATGTTGAATTTTACACTACCGCTTGATAAGTCAATAATTATTGAAAAAAGTAAAATTATTAGTAAAAATATTATAAAATGTCGGTTTTTCACGATAAAAAAGGTAAATAATTAGCTTATATGGCGTTTTAAGGGAAAGTGAGACTATGTTTTTTTTTGAAAGTAGGCTGCAAAAATTTTATTTCTATTTGAAAACTACAAAAGTGAAAAAGGCGTAACATGCTAGAAATAACATAAAAAGAAAAATATACCAACCCATTTTTGTGTCTTTTTTGGCTCCTTTTTCTTCTTTTTTCCCTGACTTGGATTCAAAAATTTGTTTATCTTTGTTTATTGTATCCATAATTTTTTTTTTGTAAAAATATAAAAAAGTTTAATAAAAACAAAAATTTAATGTGCCAATTAGCTAATGTGATAATGTGATAATTAGCTAATGTGATAATGTGATAATTAGC
>DYKL01000330.1 GCA_020722645.1 Acetofilamentum sp.
AAATGAAATTCTGAAAATTTTTGATATTGTGCCTAAAAATTGTAAAGATTAGGATATAAGCTGCTTTAACTGCGTTACCTAACATTGGGAAATCTTTGTAACGTTCAAATGTAGATTTTTTCATAACTCTAAATTTTTAATGGATTTATAAATAACCTTAAATCCGTAAGTCTATACTTATATATCTGAAATTCAGTCAGGTGAAAACACCTGACTGGTGCAAACTACGAAAAAACTTGCGGATTTAAGGAATAAAAATTAACCCAACAAAATTATTTAAAATTCAAAATTTTTTTTAACATTTTTGACCAATAAAAAAAATAGCTTTTTTTAAGTTCCTTTTTAAATAAGTTAAATAATTTTTATTTCTTTAAAATTGTCAATAAACTTATAATTTTTAAACTTTTCGTAAGTTTCTTTGTTTACTGAAATTTGTCTTTCTTTTGGAGCTAATATTGCTTTTTTTATATCAAGACCGTTTAATAATTTTACGCCGAAATCAGCGGCATTGTGGCAAATGATTTTCCATGGAATATTATATGATATAAGACCTCCGTGAATTACAGTATCCTGCAAAGCACATAATGTGGCGAATTTCTGAGTTATAGGCTCAAGTTGTTTTCCGGTAGCAGTTGCAATTATACTGTCTGATCCAAAATATACCCATTTAACATCTTCCTTTTCAAAATATTCAACGGCTTCGGTAAAGTCATCGTGTGATTGAATATCAAAACTGTAACATTCGATTTTATTTTTTTTGCAAAATTCTCTTATTTCGTCGTGTTCAATATTTGACTGTAATTCTCCGATACAATATGTAACACCTATTTTTTTGATATTAGGCTCAATTTTTAATATAGTTTCTTTAAATTGCTCTTCAATTGGTACTGCATAAGTTGTCGCATAATAATCAAGTTTTTCAATTTCAAAATTTTTCGCCAGAATATTTTCGTTATAAATTCCGGTAAAAATCATAGGAATATTTGAATTTTTAAGATATTCTGCGATTCTGATACTTGAAGGTGATCCGATAGCAAATATCAAATCTACCTTTTCATCAATTAATTTTTCGGCGGTAAATTTCGCTTTATCTTCATTTCCTTTGCAGTTTGAATAATAAATTTCCAGATTATTATCCTGTTTTCTGAAAACAAAACCCATTTCTCTGAAATAATCTTCGATATGATTTATCGCACTTATATAAGCTTCAATATTATCCCAGTAATAAATCCCGATTTTAGGAATTTTCACATTATATCTTTTAACCGGTTCTTCTCCGTTTAATGCTCTGACAGCGCCGGCGGCAAGAGCTTCGAGTTCTAATTCGCCCGGATAAATGTAAACTTTTCCCAGATGTTCGACTCTTTCTTTAATCCATTCAGTTAAAACAGTCGAATTAGCTAATCCGCCGGTAAGAATTATACCATCAACCTTTCCTTTGAGATTAGTACTTCTGGCACCAATTTCCTCTGCAATTTGATAAGCCATTGCCTCAAAAACCATTTTATGCTTTTTAGAGCCGGCTTCCATCATATTTTCGACTTCATGAGCTTTATTTGTTCCAAAATAAGAAACCAATCCACCTTTTCCGACAATCATTTTTTTCATTTGGTCTTTGGAATATTTTCCCGAAAAAGCCATTTCAATAAGTTGTAATGGTGGTAAACTGCCGCTTCTTTCGGGTGAAAAAGGACCCTCCTGCAGTCCGTTGTTGGAATTTATTGCTTTGCCTCCTTGAAGAGCCACAACGGAAATTCCTCCGCCAAGATGAGCAACAATCAGGTTGATTTTTTTGAAGTCCAATTTATGGTCTTTTGCAAAATTTCTGGCTGTCGAAAAAATATTAAGTGCGTGAAATAAACTTGTTCTTTGAATTAAGGCATTTCCTGAAATTCTTGCTAAATCTTCAAAGTCATCAACCGAAGGAGGGTCAACTATATAAGAAGGAATCCCGTATTCCCAAGCTATTGAATATGCTATAACGCAACCCAAATTTGAAGCGTGCTGACCATTAACTCCGATTCGTGCATCTTGAACCATCTCTTCGTCAACAGAATAAGTTCCGTTCGGTATTGGTTTTATTAAGCCGCCGCGTCCTACAACAGCATCTAATTTTGAAATATCAATCTTATTGTTTTCCAATTCGTTGATAATTTCTTCTTTACGAAAGTTATATTGCTCCCAGATACCCGGAAATTTTTCCAAATGACTAACACTATGGCGAATAGTTTTTTCGAAAATTTTATCTTCATTTTCAAAAACTCCGATTTTAGTAGATGTAGAACCCGGATTTATTGTTAAAATTTTATATTTTTTTGCCATTTTATTTTAATTTTTTGATTGAAGCAACGCCGTTGATGTAATTTTGTGCGGTTTGAATCGCAAAATCAGTTAATGTTTTGTCAGTTTGTTCTACTTGATTCAGCAATTCGCTTGTAACATACTTTATTTCAGGCAAGTCTTTATCAACGCTTTCAGGATTTTTGCCGTTATATTCGTTTTCGAGCTGAATAATGTCACCGCTGTTAATTATAAATCCGGGCACATAAGTAATTCCAGCCTCTTTCAGCTTTTTTTCGGATTCATTCTCTGCAAGAATTTCATTTGAACTGCCGGTCAAAATACCGCATTTTAATTTCTTAATGTCATTGTTGGTAATAATATTATTTACTGCACAAGACATAAAAACATCACACTGTTCGTTGTAAATTTCATTTGGTTTAACAACTTTTACGTTTGGAGAATGATCCTGAATGACTTTTATTTTGTCGTAGATAACATCGGTAACTGTAATTTTTACTCCGTCAATTTTTAGTAATTCTTTGATTAAATTAGAACCAACGCTCCCGGCACCCTGAATGACAATTGTCAGACCGTTCAGAGATTCGCAGTTGTATTTTTTACGAACAATAGCTTTAAGTCCCCAAATCAAACCTTTTGCAATGGCTTCCGCCGGTGAATTATTTGAATTAATGTATCTTTCGTCAACACCAAGAAGATAATTAGACTCTCTTTTTATATTAAGCATATCTTTGTGTGTTATTCCCGAACTTCTTGTAATATAAATCTTTCCGTTTAATTTGTTAAGAAAAACACCCAATGCTCTGAAATACATTTCGTCTTTTACTTTTTGTACATCACCGCAAAGTGTAATTCCGCCCCCTCCAAAAGCTCTGTGAAGCAAAGCAGAACGGTAAGTGTTGTAATAAGCCATACTGAGTGTGTTTTTTACGGCACTTTCGATATCTTTGTAATCTTTCATTCGGCAGGTTGCGATTGCAGGACCTAAGGTTGTATCATTAATGGCAACGCACATTCTTAAAGAAACAGAAGGTTCTTCAAAAAAAGCTAATTCGTTGCTATTGGTTTGACCCATTAAATCAAATATTTCCATAATTTTTGATATTATATTTTGTGTGTTTTAAAATTTCAATCTTGTTTTACAAAAAAAACATTTTTTTTTTAATTTGCAAAACTATTTTTAGACAGCAAAAATTTTGTAATTATATCTAATTTTTTATATTTCCTTAAATCCGTAACCCGCATTATTCATAAATAATGCTGGCGATTATGTACAACTAACAAATTTGTTTGTTTTTCAAACACCCAAATTTGAGTTGTTCTAAATCGGGGTTTCCTGAATTGCAACCCGCTAATCAACACGCATTCATAAAAATTTTTATAATTTTTATGAATAATTCAGGGTAAGTCTATACTTATATATCTGAAATTCAGTCAGGTGAAAACACCTGACTGGTG
>DYKL01000331.1 GCA_020722645.1 Acetofilamentum sp.
GCGAAATAAAAATAAAAAAAACTAATTACCAAATTTTTCGTCAAAAAGATTAAAATTTTAACAATAAAACAATTAGTAAATATGATAATTAGTCAATTCAACAATACAACAATGAAATAATGTAACAATGCAACAATGAAACAATTCCACTCACCACAAGTGTCAGCCAACAATTTAACAATTAGCAAATGTGATAATTAGCCAATACATTAAGACTGGGCACTAATTGCAAAGCGATTAGACTCGAAGTCAAGCAATGAAACTATTTTTCACTAAAACTCGACAAACTTTACTTCGACTTCGCCCAGTAGGACGGTAATCCTGAGCCTGCCGAAGGTACTCTAATACTCGATAACTCGACCACTTTCTAATACGCTCTTGCCTTTCTTCCTTCGATATAATTTATAAATGCCGTATTTACAACTTTGTTACCTCCCGGAGTCGGATAATCGCCCGTAAAATACCAGTCGCCTTTATGGTTCGGAATAGCTTTGTGCAAATTTTCGATTGTTTGGTATATAATTTTAAGTTCGGCTTTCAGACCGCTTGGCGTAAGAATTTGAGATATTTTTTCGGAAATTTCATCTGCACTAAATGGTTTGTATAATTCTTTAACGTAATTTTTTATTTCTTCTTTAGGCAAATGTCTTTGTGCTATTGATTTGTGATATATTTCGTTGATTAAATGACCTTTACCGGTTTCGGTCAAAAGATGAATGACGGCTTTGAATGCAATAAAATCTTCCAAATTTGCCATATCAATTCCGTAACAGTCAGGGTATCTGATTTGTGGTG
Organism: Acetofilamentum sp.; assembly: GCA_020722645.1. GTDB lineage: Bacteria > Bacteroidota > Bacteroidia > Bacteroidales > JAFGUD01 > JAFGUD01. Next base: position 796 of record DYKL01000331.1, read on the forward strand.
CTGAGGAAACAATAACTATCTTTTTCGGATTTAGCCTGTCTAATATTTTTATGATACTTTTTTTCAATGTGGTTCCTCTGACTATACTGTCGTCTATTACTACCAAATTGTCAGTATTTTTAACTATTCCGTATGTAACATCATAAACGTGTTCTACCAAATCATCTCTTTCGTTGTCTTGTGTAATAAATGTTCTGAGTTTTATGTCTTTAATTGCAAGTTTTTCAACTCTCGGACGTTCAAAAATCAATTCTTTAAGTTCTTTTTCAGTAATTTTATCTTTGTTTTTCAGGATTTTTTCAATTTTTTGTTCTTTTAAATAATCTTCTACCCCGTGAATCATTCCCAGAAATGCTGTTTCAGCAGTGTTAGGTATGTATGAAAACACTGTATTGTTGAGTTCATAGTTAATTGCCTCCAATATTTTTGGAACTAATAAATTGCCGAGTTGTTTTCGTTCTTGGTATATTTCCGAATCACTGCCTCTCGAAAAATATATTCTTTCAAATGAACAGGATTTTTTTTCTTGTTTTTCCCTGATTTGTTCGATACATATTTTACCGTTCTTTTTAATAATTATTGCTTCGCCTCGTGGCAATTCATTGATTTTTTCAAATTTGGTATTAAAAACCGTCTGAATTACAGGTCTTTCTGATGCTACAGCAACTATTTCATCATCAATATAATAATATGCCGGACGAATACCCCACGGGTCTCTTGCTACAAAAGCATCACCGTGTCCGATTATTCCGCAGATAACATATCCGCCGTCCCACATTGAGCTTGCATTGGACAAAATATTTGCAATATTCAGATTCTCTTGTATAAGCGGAGAACATTGCAGTTTTGAACAGCCTTCGCTTCTGTATTTTCTGAACAAGGTTTCGTTTTCTTCGTCTAAAAAGTGCCCGATTTTTTCCAAAACTGTAACTGTATCTGAATATTCTCTGGGATGTTGCCCCAGATTTATTAGTTTTTGGAATATTTCATCAACATTTGTCAGATTAAAATTTCCTTGTAAGCCCAAAACTTTTGACTTCCAGTTATTTCGTCTCAATACCGGATGAACCGTATTTATGTCGTTTTTTCCGAAAGTTCCGTATCGGAGATGTCCCATCATCAAATTACCCAGAAAAGGCATATTTTCATCAAGCCAATCGATTGATTTTTCTTCACCGTTCATATCCACAAATTCTTTTCTTTTTTGGTCTATCTGCGTAAAAACATCTTTTATAGGCTCTGATTTGTTTGACCTCGCTCTGAAAAGATATTCCTTGCCGGGCATTGAATTTATTTTAAGGCTGATAAGACCGGCTCCGTCCTGACCGCGGTTGTGCTGTTTTTCCATCAAAAGATACAATTTTTTTAAACCCCAGTCCCAGTTATCGTATTTTTGATAATAATAATCCAATGGTTTTAAAAGCCTTATCAATGCTATACCGCATTCGTGCTTTAATTGTTCCGACATTTTGTTATATTTTTGAAATTTCCAAAAATCTGTCTTTACCTGACAAATCTTTGTGTAGTGTTATTTTTTTATAATTATTGTTGTTAAATGTGTTTATTGTCTCCTTTGACAGATATTCATTTATTTCTACATAAATTTTCCCTCCGGTGTTTAAATATTTATTCCCGAATTTTGCAATTGCATCATAAAAAATCACAGGATTTTCGTCTTTTACAAACAAAGCAAGATGAGGTTCGTAATCAAGTACATTTTTTTTAATCTCTTGTTTTTCTCTGTTCATTATGTATGGCGGATTGCTGATAATAAGGTCAAATTTAATATCAAGGCAAAATTCTTTGTCAGAAAGTATGTCAAAGTTATAAAAATTTATGCTGATTTTGTTTTGTTCTGCATTTTTTTTTGCAATTTTTAGTGCTTCTTCGGATATATCAATCGCATAAACTTCTGATTCTGTGTTTTTTGATAAACTTATTGCAATACAACCGCTTCCGGTTCCAATGTCCAAAATTCTTTTAAACTTATTCTTTTTTTCTTTTTTTATAATTAAATCAACTAATTCTTCGGTTTCAGGGCGAGGGATTAATACATTTTCATCAACATAAAAATTTAATCCGTAAAATTCTTGTTTTTTGATTATATATTGAACAGGTAAGTTGTTTTTTAATTGCTCTAATGCCTGTAAATATTTTTCGGTAATTGTTTTTGATATTTCGGTATCAGGTTTTTTTAATATTTCTGTTTTTGAAAGACTTGAAAATTCTTCGGCTAAAATATAAATAAATGATTTTATTTCATTTTTGGTATAATGTTCTGATAAATTATCGTCAAATATCTTAATCAGTTGTTGTATAGTCATTTTATTAGAGTGCTGATTTTTCTTTTTTTCTGCAAATTTATATTTTTGTTTTGAACATAAAATAAAAAAAAGTTGTAGCTTTGTGTTAAAAATGAATTTGCTATGAAAAAAGTATTTTTAATGACAGTTTTATTCTGTTTTGTTACTTTGGTTTATGCTCAGAGGGGCAAAGAAGCAGTTAAAAACGATAAAGTAAGTTATAATGTAAACACAAATTATGATGCTGATTATTCTAAAAGCAAAAATGCGAATACATTATTCAAATTAAGTAATACAAATGTGGGCGTGTGGTATGACCAGAATAAATGGACTGCTTCTGAAAGCGGAAGCGGTATAGCTTTTGAACATAAAGATTCATATTTTTTGCAGACCAATTTGTATTTTTACAGCACCATTAAATCTGATGAAGAGAATGTTAATGATGAAATTGAAATTTGGGAAGGTATTTTCAAAAACATTGAAATTATTGCTAATGAAAAACGTAAGGTTAATAACACATTCGTCTATTTTCTCGAAATTGACGGCGATTTTGGCTCAACTCCAGAACGTACAATCGGATATTACAAAAGTATGAAAAATGGTACTATTACTTTCCGATGTGTCATTGCTTCTGATAAATATCATTATTATATTAAA
>DYKL01000332.1 GCA_020722645.1 Acetofilamentum sp.
GCACATTTGCTAATTATCACATTAACGAATTGGCACATTTGCTAATTATCACATTAACGAATTGGCACATTTGCTAATTATCACATTGACACATTGCTAATTGAATTATTTTTACAAAAAAATTATATATTTACAATTGTAAAGTACGTTTTACATTACGACACATTGTTTCATTTTTGTAAACATTGTTGAAGTGTCTGTTTTTCAGGTTATTACAAAATAAAGATTTAGTAAAAAGGATTGAAAAAAATTATTATCATATTTTTCTTATTTTATGCCGCAAATTTGTTTTCGCAAAATTATTCCAATTTGTGTGTAAAAAAAATAGCATTTTCTGATACAATAATGTTAAATGAAAATTTAATTATTAAAAATACGTTTTCAGTTTTTTCGGGAAATAAAAAAATTTCTGAGACCTTATTTTATTTTGATGAAAAACACAATTGGCTGCTATTCAAAAGCTCATTTAACTTTGACTCTCTGACAATAAAATATCGAAAATTAGATTTGACAGGCAAAAACTCATTTAAAATTCACGATACTTCCGAAATAGTAAGAAAATTAGATGGTTTTAATAATTCAACATTCGATGGAACAAAGACAATAGACGAAATAATTGCAGAAGACGGTTTAAACAAAAGTGGTACTTTTTCGCGCGGCATTTCGGTTGGAAATAATCAAGATGCGGTTGTAAATTCAAAACTTAATTTGCAATTGAACGGAAAACTCTCCGAAAATCTGAACATCGAAGCAGTAATTACAGACGAAACAATTCCTGTTCAACCTGACGGTAATACGGCTCAGATTCAGGATATTAACAAAGTTTATATCAGAGTTTTCAACGAAAAATTCGGCTTAACTGCTGGTGATTTTCAGGTTAAAAATCCTGAAACACACTTTTTAAAATACAACAAGCAGCTGAAAGGTGCCGGAATAGAAATTAACAATTTTGATTTATCAGAAAATACGAGCTTAATTAGAAGTAAAAGCGACATTGCTGTTGCAAAAGGTAAATATAACCGTCAGACAATAACAGCAATAGAAGGGAATCAAGGTCCTTACCGTTTGCAGGGTAATTCCGGCGAAACTTACATAACGGTAGTATCAGGTTCGGAGCGGGTTTATATAGACGGCAGACTGCTTGAACGCGGCGAAACAAACGATTACATCATTGACTATAATTCAGCAGAGATTACTTTTACGCCTAAAACAATAATTACTAAAGATTTGCGTATTTTGGTCGAATTTGAATATACAGAACGCAATTATACAAGATTTTCGGCTTTTACGAATAATTATATCAGCACTCCTAAATTCGACTTTTTTTTGAATGTTTATTCTCAAACAGATGCCAAAAATCAGACAATTGACGCTGAACTGACCGATGAAATGAAAATGATTCTTTTTGATGCCGGCGATAAGGTTGAATTTGCGTTTATTCAGAACATTGATTCGGTTGTTTTCGACCTGAGTAAAGTTTTGTACAGAAAAGTTGATACCGTAATCAATGAAAATATTTATTCTTATTATGAATATTCAACTAATCCTCAATTAGCTCATTTTCAGGTTTATTTCACGTATGTCGGGCAGGGTAACGGTAATTATATAATTGACCCCAATAATACAAATGGCAGGATTTATAAATGGGTTGAGCCGAAACAAGGTCTTAAACAAGGCGATTACGAAGCTCAAACCAAAATTGTACCGCCTCAAAAATCAGTTATGTACGATTTAGGCTTTGTTTTGCCGGTTAATGCAAATCAGAAATTGCTATTTGAATATGCTTTGTCTGAACAGGATTTGAATTTATTTTCGCCAAATCAGGATTCCGATAATTTCGGAAACGCTTTAAAACTCAATTACAAGAATTTTTTGACAGGCAACGATTCGTCTGTTAATCAATCTGTTCTGATTTTTGATTTTGAATTTGCCGATAAAAGATTTAAACCGCTCGAAGTTTACAAATCACCTGAATTTAACAGAAACAAGAATATTCTTGCAGATTTTAATTCAGATGAGTTTATCGGCTCATTAAAATTTGATAGAAAAAGCAAAAACTTAATATTATCAGCTAATTCAGAAGTTTTATACTATCATAAAAATTACGCCGGAATAAGTTTTAATCCGTCTGTAAAATACAAAAACGATAGGAATTACATTGACAATAAAATTGAATATCTCCATACTTCTGATAATTTTTACAACACAGATTTTTTGAAAAACCTTTTAGTTTATAAAAGAAAAATCGGGAAAATCAGTGTCGGCGGGCTTTACAAACAGGAAACTAATTTCTGGCGAAGCAAATCATCTGACAGTTTAATGCAAAATTCTTTTATGTTTCATCTTTATGGCGTAAATATCAGTAATTCAGATACAATCAACAAATTACTCCAATTAAATTACATAAGAAGGTACGATTTTGATGTCATTAACAACAATCTGAACATTTCAAATTTCAGCGATAATTTTTCTTTAAAAAGCGGTTTTACAAGAAAAGAAAGCAATTTGAATTTGATAATCAATTTCAGGGAGCTGAAAATAAAAGATACTTTGAACTCAACAATTGAACCACAGAATAGTTTATCATCAATGTTGAATTTTAAAACCACTTTTTTTAATCAAACAATTTCTTATACTTCTTCGGTGCAGATTTTAAGCGGCTTAGAACAAAAATTACAGTTTATTTACATTGAAGTCGAAGCCGGCAAAGGTTCATATACATGGAATGATTACAACGAAGACGGAGTTAAACAGACCGATGAATTTGAAATTGCTGTTTTTAGTGATGTTGCAAGTTACATCAGGGTTGCATTGCAGTCAAATCAATATGTTAAGGTATTCGGTAAGACAGTTGTGCAAACTGTTTTTTTCAATCCTCAAAAAATGTTCAAAGAAAACTCCAAAATACACGTTTTTGCGTCAAAATTTAACAACACTTTTTCTTTTAGCACTACTCATAAATCATACAATAACGATTTAGTTGATTTATCGAAAAAAAATGCTGTTAATTACAATCTGATAATCAGTAACTTATTGAATTTCAAAGTTGCAAAAAATATTTATTTTGTTTATCAATATCAGAATAATAAAATTTCGCAGTTGCTCGTAAATGGAATGGAAAGTAATAAGTATATAAAAAATAAATTTTATTTGAAATTTCTCATAAATACTTATTTTTCAATTGATTACGAATTTGATATAATTGATAAAATATTAGAATCGGAATACTCGGTTTTCAGAAATTATTATTTGAAAAACTACGGAAATTCTTTATCAATAAAACATACAACCGATAAAACCGAAACAGGATTAAATTATACATATTTTGACAAAAGAAACATAAATGCCGCAGAAGCTTTATTTGAGAATAAGTTCAGCTTTTATATAAACGGAATTATCGGCGAAAAAAACAAATTAGGCACTGAAATTTCATTTCTGAATAATATTTTCAAAGGTGAGGCAAATACATCTGTAGCATACACAATGTTAGAAGGCTTAAAACCGGATTTAAACATTTTATGGAATATAAATTATAAAAGAAGCATAGCTAAAAGTTTGCAGTTAAGTTGTTTATATTCAGGCAGATACTCATCAAACAACAAAATAATTCACACAGGCGGAATAAATTTAACCGCATTTTTTTAAAACCAAGTTGCGTTAAAAGAGATAATTATTTAGCTTTTTCGGATTTCTAATCATTATTGTCCGAAACCTTGTATTAAGAATTTGTCGCTAGCTTACTCATACG
>DYKL01000333.1 GCA_020722645.1 Acetofilamentum sp.
TTTCATCAGTTCAATTTTAAGTTCTTACAAAAGTATAAAAAATAAATAAACATAAAAATAATTTGTGATTTTTCAACAAAGCTTACCCAAAAAATCTCATACTTCAAACTAAAACACATCATACTTAAATACTTCATATCTCATACTTCAAACTAAAACACATCATACTTAAATACTTCATATCTCATACTTAAATACTTCATATCTCATACTTAAATACTTCATATCTCATACTTAAATACTTCATAACTCATACATAAACACATCATATCTCAATTAAAATTCAACAACTTTAAATTCCACTCTTCTATTTTGCTGTCGTCCTTCGGGAGTGCTGTTTGATGCAACAGGTTTTGAAAAGCCATAACCTTTCGCAATAACACGTTCCTTTTCTATGCCTCTTTCAGTTACATATTTTGCAACAGCTTCTGCTCTGTTTTGTGAAAGTCTCATATTTTCTTCGGAAGTACCAATGTTATCTGTATGTCCGGAAATTTCGATTTTCATTGTCGGATTATCTTTCATAAATAAAACAACTCTATCTAATTCAGGGATTGATGATTCTTTAAGATTTGAACTTGCAAAATCGAAAAATATATTGTTTAACCTTGCTACAGAATTAACTTCAATGCTGCTTAGTTTAACGTCTTTTTTAATTTCTTCGTAATTTGTAGTCGAAACTAAATCAAAATTTTCGGACTGAAAAAGGTAACCGTCTTTTCTGATAACCATTCCATAATTTTTACCTACCGGAATATTAACAGTATATTCGCCGTTTTGGCTATTTGCACGTGTTTTGAAAATTATTTCGTTTGTATTATTGTCAATGATTATTATTTCTGCATCAATCGGAACACCGGTTTCATCATCTAAAATTTTACCTTTAATTATAACAACAACACTTTCTTCTAATTTCAACTCTGTAACAGGATTTGTCATGCTTGCAATAAGATTGTCTTCGCTGTTGAGAATCATATTTCTGCCGGTAAACCGTACCTGATAAATATCTGTATAGCCCTGAGTATCATCTCTTATTGTTGTTAAATAGCCGATTGTGTTATTAGCTTCAAGCACAAAATAAATATCATCACTTGGTGTATTTAATGGATAACCCAAATTTATAGGATTTGCAAAGGTTCCGTCATCATTTATAGTTGTTTTAAAAATATCGTACCCGCCCATTGAATTATGACCTTTTGAGCTGAAATAGATTGTTTTTCCGTCTGCAAACATAAAAAGTCCGTCTTCGTCATAAGGAGTATTAATATTATCCGGCAGTTTTACAGCCTCGCTCCAATCACCTTTCTCGTCTTTTTTGCTGAAATAAATATCTCCGTTGCTTTTGTTTCTGTCTGGGTCTTTTCCTCTTACAAAATATAGAGTTTGACCATCGAGCGAAAAACAAGCAGACGATTCAACCATTTTGCTGTTTACTGTTTTGGGAAAAGGTTTTGGTGCTGTCCAAGAATCACCATTAAGTTCACTGAAAAACAAATCACCGCTATAATATAATATTAATGTGTTGCCGTCATGAGACAATCCGACTGCGTCATCATGTCCGGGTGTGTTTAGTGACTTTAGATTTTGTGGTGTGCCCCAGAAGATGCTGTCTTTCTTTGAAAAATAAATATCTTCGTAATACTGACCGTCTTTTTCGTCAATTTCTCCGGTTTTATTGGGACGTCTAGATGAAAAATACATTTTTGAACCATCGGCTGTAATAAGAGAACCGTATTCTTTTGATTGTGAATTTAAAATTTCAAGATTTGTAATAATAATCTTCTGTTTGTTTTTTATCAATATTTTAGCATTTTCGCATTCTTTCTTTTTCTTTTGAACAATTTGTTTTTTGGAGTCATCATTATTTGTAACTAAAAACTTATTGAAAAAAATTATGGCTTTATCAAATTCATAATTCAACTGATATGCTCTTCCTAACATATATTCTATGTCAGTAGCAACATTTGCCTTTTTATCGTAAGAATTTTCAAGAAATTCAAGCGATTTTGCACCAAAAATTGATTCTAAATAACAAACACCTATTTTGTAGTTTAATTCAGGGTTGTCAGAGTTATATTTGTATGCTTCAAGATAATATTCCAAAGCTTTTGAATATGTTCCCTGAGTATGTTGTTCGTAATAATAGTCGCCGTATTTTACATTTTTTAATGCCTCAGATGTCCCGTCTTTTTTGAGTTTAAACTCAGATTTTTCTATCTGAACATTTTCCTGACTTTTCAAATTATAAGATGCAATTAAAATCAAAAAGCAAAATACTGTTAAAATTTTATTTTTCATACCAAAAATTTATTTTTCTCAAAATTACAAAATATTTTTAAAAAAAATCATTTTGTCAAAAAACTGCCATTTTTTATATTAATTTTTTTATTTTTTTTTATTTTTTTTTAAACTTTGTAATATGTTGATTATTAAAACTAAAAATCATAAAATTACTAAAAAAAAACACAGTCTTTTATTTTAACAAAAAAAATTTGCCTTTTAATTTACAAAACACTATTTTTGAGCTTGAATTATTAACAATAAAAAATTATTTTATGAAAAGATTATTTATTATCGCTCTTGTCATGCTTTTTGCATTTTCATTGAGCGCACAAGATTTTGATTTGGCTCCTCAAACAAGCAAAATCTTTAAAGAAGGAAAAATTAATAAACTAAACACTCCTGCAAAAGATTCAAAAGCTGTAATCTTATCAGAAGATTTTAGTGATGGTTAATTACCAACAGGCTGGCAAAATGTACCGGCAGGTGGAACTTATACAGAAACTTGGTCATTTGATAATCCTTGTAGCAGAGCAATTAACACAACCACTAGTGCAAACGGTTTTGCAATTTTTGACAGCGACTGTAATGCAGGCAGTGTAGCAGAAGATTGCGATCTTATTACTCCTGTTTTGGATTGCTCAGGCAATACAGTTGTCAACTTACAATTTGAACATTTTTTTAATGCTGGTTATGGTGGTGCAGCAGAAGTTTCTGTAAGCGGTGATAATGGAAGTACATGGACTGTTTTAGGAACTTGGAGTGCATCAAGTACTATCAACGCTCAGCTTGAACAATATGATATTTCAAGTGTTGCAGCAGGTCATTCACAAGTTCTTGTAAAATTCAATTGGACTGGTGATTATTCTTGGTATTGGGCTGTTGATGATGTATTAATATTTGAACCCGTCGACAATGATTTAGGAGTTACAGCTGTTTCTCCTTCTGGATTGGTTATGTCAGGCAGTTCAGTTACTCCTACTGTAACTATCAAAAATTTTGGTGGTGTCTCTCAAGCTACTTATGACATTACTCTTGTTTCTACCCCTGCTGGTTATAACCAAACCGTAACTAATCCGGGAACAATTGATCCGGGAGCAACTTTAACCGTTATTTTCCCTGAATGGTCACCAGCTGATGGTAATTATACATTAACAGCAACTGTTAATTTATCAGGTGATGCAAATGCATCTAATAATGTAGCCACATCTGATATTGAAGTTAGAGATCCTGTTTTTGGTGATGTTATTTCAACTTTTACTACTGAAGCTGCCGGATGCCCCGGCATTGAAACTGATGGCACAAATATTTATACAGCCTATTGGAATAGTGCAAACTTCGACAAATATGATATGGTTGGTAACTATATTGAAACATTTACAGTTACTGGTGTATCACAAGTTAGACCTAAATCTTCTACAGATCTTTTTAGCTGAAATTTAACGCATAGCAAATCAAG
>DYKL01000334.1 GCA_020722645.1 Acetofilamentum sp.
ACCAAACATTAAAATTTGTTACCAACATTCTTTAATAAAAGAGCCAAAAAAAATATATTTTTAAAAAGTCAAAAAATAAATTTTGCTGTTTTTTCGATATTAAAAAAAGTACTAAATATTTTTTTTAATAGACGATTAAATAGTTTATTTTTATTGAAAAAAAAGTTTTCTTCTTAAATATTAAAGTTTTTAATATAAGAAAGTAATGTTTTGTTATTTTTTACTCGTTTTGTTATAAAGTTTAAATAAATTATTGAATTATATGGGTTAATTATTATTTTTGCAGAAAAAAATGGTCAGGAAAATATTATACACATTATTAATTATATATATATCTGTTTTTAATTATTCCTGTTACAACACCAGATATATTAACCGTGAATTTGAAATTCCATATAAAGACTATCAGGTTTATATGCTAAGTCAAAATGAATACAAACTTCAACCGTATGATTATCTTTATATAAGTGTTAGATCGACAAACGAAGAAATTAACAACCTTTATCAAACAATATCGAGTTCTTTTTCAGGAGGACTTACAAATAATGAATCAAACTTTTTTTTAACCGGTTATATGATAAATGATTCGGGAAATGTTTTTATACCAACACTTGGGGAAGTATATGTAAAAGACAAAACAATTGAGGAAGCACGTAAAACTATAGAAGATAAGTTTGGAGAAATTTTGATAGATGCTATTGTCAACGTTAGGCTTACAAGTTTTAACGTAACTTTTTTAGGCGAAGTTTCACAACAAGGAAGAATTTCTTTTTATAAAGAACATGTTAATATTTTAGAAGGAATTGGTATGGTAGGAGGCATTTCCGGATACGGTGATATGAGAAATGTGAAGGTTTTAAGACAACAAGATTCAGTTATAAAAATTTTTGAGCTTAATCTTGAAAACAGAAAATTACTTGAACATAAAGACTTTTTTTTACATCCAAACGATATTGTTTATGTTCCGCCACGAAGAACAAAAGATTTTTTGAATTTTGTAAGAGATTATTCCACTCTTATTACATTAATCACGAGTACAATTACTACAACATTGTTAATTATTGAGCTAACTAAATCTAAATAATGAATTATACAGATAATCAAAATATTCAACATCAAAATCAGGCTGCTGTTCAAATACGTCAATATTTGGTTCTTGCTTTGGAGTACTGGTATTTATTTTTATTGGCAATTATTATTTCTGTTGCTTTATTTATTTACAAAAATAAGTTCGCTTATAACGAATACGGAGTATATACATCAATTTTAATAAAAAAATCTAACACAAATCCTGAACTGATTGCCGGTGGATTGATGTTAGATGCCAACAGAAGTCTTGAAAATGAGATTGGTTTGCTAACATCTTATGATATGATTTATAAAGTGATTGATGAACTTGATTTTGAAATCAATTATTTTTTGGATAATCGAATCGGGTATGATCCTGAACTTTACAAAGATTGCCCTTTTTATATTATTCTTGATTCTATGAAATCACAATATAATTACATAAATGTTAATATTCAATTATTAGACGAAAATTCTTTTAAGTTAACAATTCCCGATTTTGAGTTTGAGCAGAAATTTAATTTCGATTCATATATTGAAATTCAAAATTTCGGATTCGTAATTAAAAAAAATGATGATTATTTTAATGAAAATGTTTTTAAGAAAAAGTATTATTTTTACATAAACAACAAAGCAAATCTTGCAAAACAATACAAAGATAATCTTAAAGTAGAGGTTTACCTTGAAAGAAGCACAATACTATGGATTTGGATACAAGGTAAAACTGCACAAAAGAATATTGATTTTATTAATACTTTGGCAGAATTTTATATCGAAGACCGTTTGTTTGAAAAAAATGAAATTGCTGAAAAGACCATAGACTTTATTGATATGCAATTGGAAGGATTTACAGATTCTTTACGTAAATCAGAAGATCAGTTGCAATATTTCAAACAAACCAACTCTATTAATATCAGCGATGAAGGACAAAGTTTGTTAAACCAGTTGCAAGAATTGGACAAAGAAAAGAAGGAAACACAAATGAAACGCGATTATTACAGTTATATGTTAAATGCAATAGATGAAAATCCTGAAAATATACTTGTTTTGTCGCCATCAATTCTTGGTTATTCAGACCCTATTTTAGAAAATTACCTGACTCAACTTTCAGAAGCTATGACTCAAAAACGCATCCTTGAATTTTCATTGAAAGAAGACGCTGATTTACCACCTAACGTAATTAGATCGCTTGAAATTGAAAATTTTGAAAAGACTATTAAACAACATATTAAGCAAACTATAAAATACACACAAGGAACACTTGAAGAATTGATTAAGAAAAACAACGAAATTCAAAAAGAAATTTTCAAACTGCCTTTAGCTGAAAGGCAAATGCTTCAGATTACTCGTCAATTTGATTTAAATAATGAAATTTACACTTTTTTGCTTCAGCGAAGAATGGAAGCCGGTATTACTCTTGCATCAAATGCTCCTGATGTGAAAATTGTCGATAAAGCCAGAATGGAATCTGTAATGTTTAAAGGAAGGAAAGGTGGCGGAAATTTGCCTAAAAATTTGATTATCGCAATTTTTGTTGTTGTAGCAATAATTTTTGTTAATGAATTATTAAAAAACAAAATTGAAGATAAGTCTGAACTTGAAAAATTGATAAAAGTCCCTATTATAGCATCTATAACCCATAATAACAGAGATTCCCAATTACCAACATTAAAATACCCCAAATCTTCAATTTCTGAAACTTTTCGACTTTTAAGAACTAATTTGCAATATGCTTTATTAGATACTGAAGAAAAAATTATAGTAGTTTCATCAACAATTAGTGGAGAAGGTAAAAGTTTTATTTCTGCTAATCTTGCGGCAATAATTTCAACTACAAATAAAAAAGTATTGTTGATAGGTTTAGACTTACGAAAACCAAGAGTTCAACAAATATTTAAAAATGAAGACAAACATGGTGTCAGTGATTACCTGATTGGCGAAATAACTTATGAAGAGCTTATTAAAAAAACTAAATATGATAATTTGTATATAGCCCCTCCGGGTAATATTCCTCCAAATCCGGCTGAGCTGATTGAATCTAAAAAAATGACTGATTTCCTGGAAAAAGTTAAAAAAGATTTTGATTATGTAATTATTGATACACCTCCTGTCGGTATTGTCGCCGATGCTCTTTTGCTTACTCAAAAAGCTAATGCCTTTTTGTATGTTATCAGACAAAAATATTCAAGCAAAAGTTCCGTAAGGTTACTTGGCGAAATTATTGAAAATAATCAGCTTAAAAATGTTAATATTATTTTTAATGGTATTAAAAAATCTGTAACTCAGGGTTTGAAATACGGTTATGGTTACGGTTATGGTTACGGTTATGGTTACGGCTCTACTTACGGGCAAGGTTATTATGATGATGATACGAATGGTGCAGAAAATGAAAAAGGATTTTTAAAAAGAATAAATGAAAAAATACTCTCAAAAGTCTTGAAGTTTTTCAGCAGAAGATAATGTTCTGAGAATTTCGAATTACGAATGTCGAATATTGAATAAAGTATTGACTTTGTGTTTCTTAGTGCCTTAGTGGTTGTAATGAATCGCTAACTTAGTGTTTCTTAGTGCCTTAGTGGTTAAAAATTAATCCTTAAATCCGCAAGTTTTTTCGTAAGTGGTTGCAGGTGAAAACACCTGCAAC
>DYKL01000335.1 GCA_020722645.1 Acetofilamentum sp.
TGGATTTTTAAGCCCCCTGTTACTTTTAAATAAATTTCCTGATTGTTCAATTTCATCTATATCGCCGCTAACACCTTTTGTATTTCCGTTATCATCTATACCTACAAGAATTTTGCCTCCATCGGTATTGGCAAAACAAACCAATGCTTTTGCAAATTTTTCGTTAGATGCGTTTTCTTCCTTGAACTCTAAATGATAACCTTCTCCGCGGGCTATCAATTCTTTTATTTCCAATTCATTCATAGTTATACTCCATATTTTTCTATTCTACGAGTGAAGGCTTCTTCGCCACCTTCCATTATAGATTTAATATTATCTGTAATAGTTTTTTTATCAATAGAACCATAATTAGCTATTTTGCAGGTTTCACTTGATGCATCTAAAACAATTGTTTGGTCTGCATCTCCAAGCACAGGTATATTGGCATTATGAGTTACTAAAATTATCTGTCTTTTATTCTTTATTTCTCTTAATATTTTTACAACATCTTCATATATAAACCTGTTATCTAAATCTTCTTCCGGCTGGTCAATAATCAAGATGCGGTCGTCTTGTGCAAACAAAAGTATTAACAAAGCAGTGGCTTTCTGACCGTCAGAGAGTTTGGATAGTTCGCTATAACCATCACCAACTTTTAATTTGATCATAATTTTATCATCTGGAAAAATCGTTTCCAGTTCATATAATTTTTCTTTTTCATTAAACCAGTTTATTATTCTACCAGCCATTGCATCAGTAAGGCTAAATAATTCCTTTATTTTTTCAATACCTTCAGCAATCGCTTTGGATAATTCAATTCCATCTATGTTGACTTTCTTTCCTTCAACAATGTTATCTATAGCACTTGTGGACACCCCGGACCCGCTTAATATATTTTTGAAAAATTCCTTAAATTCGCTTTGGTTGGCAAGGTAAAGCACTTCCATCTTAATTCTGTCAACTAATTTTTTGTTTAATTCTTCTATCTTATTTTTTCTTACGGTAAATAACTGATGCCGTTTTTCTTTAATCGCTGATTTTATTTTTTCCCGCTCCTTTTGTAAATTTTTAATTTGTTCATTTATTTTTTCATATTCTTTCAATAACGGTTCTACCCCTGCTTTCTCTTTAATAAGTGCTTCATACCTATCCGGGACTAATCCTTTTGATGATAATTCTTTTTTTATTTCATTAATTTCGGTTTCATAGGTTTTCTTGCGTTCCTGCCATTTGTTTATTTTCAAATCAAAATTATCCAGATATTCTTTTGTTTTTTGAGTGAAATCATTTTTCATATTTTCCAGATAAGAATTAAACTCTGATAACAAACCTGAGGCTTCGGCAAGGATATTTTTTTCAATGCTTTTGCTATTACATAATAAATTAGATTCATTTTTTAAAACACTAAAAGATTCTTCAAATTTTTCTTTTAGTTCTTCTATCTGCTTTTTGAATTCTTTGTAAGAACGATTAATGCTTTTATCATCTTCTATCAAAGCAGTGTGCTTTGCCATTTTTTCTACTACGCCAAGTTCCTGAAAGGTTTTGATGTGCTCATTGATAGTTTTTATTTTTTGCTCAATTTCTTCTTTTTGATTTATTTTTTTATGAAGCTGTAAAAGGTGAGTTGCATTTTCTTCTAATTTTAAAAGTAATTTTTTAAATTCATTAGATTCTTTTTTTATTTCATCCCCGATTAATTCATCAATCAATGAAAGCTGAAACTTATCGTCTAACGACAGTGCATACAATTCTTTTTGACCAAGTAATAAAGGAGTTTTTTCCTCAAATAGTTCTGTGGGTGGAATATCTTTACCTTCTACTTCAGGTAATTGACCAATAATTCTTTTTATTTTATAGCGTTGTTGTGTGTCACCAAAAACTCTTTCTACGATAAGTTCTATTTTGCCCCCACTTCCCACGACATTTTTCACAAAGTCTTCTCTGAAATTTTTTTCGGAGTAAACCGGAAGGGCTAAACAATATCTTATGGTTTCTACAATGGCAGATTTTCCTACTCCTCGTCCGCCAATAAGTGTATTTAAATCCTTGTTAAATTTAATATCTACATCTTTCAGAAATTTACTTCCTTCAACTTTTACTGATACAATGCGATCTCTCTTAAAATCGGGCTTTGTATAAGTGCTTACCCGCAATGACGGATCGTGTAAAGCAATTTTAAAAGCATTTACAGAAACACTGCTTAGTTTCAGGAATGTGCATCTTGTCGCACCATCTCTTTTTTTACAACCTATTTCATCAATGCTTTTTGGGTCAGTGTTTTCTAAGATGGAAAAATTCCCCCACCAAGAGTTGTTAATTATTCCAGTCGAAATGATCCTATTTTTGCTTTCATCACTTATAAATTCTATGGCATCTGCCAGTTTAATTAACTTGGCTGATTCTTTGGGCTGAAATTCTTTGATAAGTCCGTTTCTATCTTCGGGATGCGGAAAAATGATAAGAGTCTGAAATGTACTTTTTATGTCGTTTAATACTTCAGCCAAATCTTTTTGAAAAGTAATATCTCTATGACTTCGGTCAGCATTTAGTAATGATTTGTGAGGTTCTTTATCAAGTGATTTCATATAGTCATTTATTTCATCAATATTTTTATAATAATCGAAAATGAGAAGTATATGCAATCCCTTACCATAACTAATTGAAAGTTCAATACCGGGGAATATAAAAATGTCTTCTTTTTCTGCTGTCTTTTGAAGCAATTCAAACCATTTTTTACGGATTTGCTGATAGTCAGTTATTGCACCTATTTGAATTTGTGTCTCTTTCAGTTTAGCGATATAATCTTTTACAAGTCGTTCTAAATCCTTATCAGAATTCAAATTAATTCCTGAAGGCAAAGTAAATGAATGAATCAATGGTGAATGCAAATGAAAATCTGCTTTTATCCAGTTGGCACCATCAGGAAATAAATTGTTTAATTTTTGACTGCTCATATTTTACCTCTTTTAATTTTCTACCACCAAATTAAAGATTTTATTATCTTGTAGTCCAAATCCTTTGTATTTATTTTTGTCCCGTCCGCAAATTCTACTTCGCCATCAGCAATTTTCTTTATCCACATACCTGTTAAATTTGAAAGCGTTTCAGCAATGTCTATATCGGGATAAAGTTTCGTTAAATCTATTTTCACTTTGTTGTTCTTATAATCAATCTCCAAAGCAGAAAGCATTTTTTCATCTTTCATAAAGACATAATCCTGATATGCCTTTTCGCTCGTCTTGTTAAACAAATTGCCATCTTGATATTTGCAGTTTGCCAAAGCATCCTCGTACTGCTCAAACTCGTAGTATTTGAATTTATAGGAATTTCCTTTTTTGTGATTGCAGAAAAGTAACTGCATCTTCCTCACTAACATGTTAAATTTTTTAATTTTCTTTTGTTACACAACTCTATAATAGCATAATAAAAAGAATTGTCAAGTTTTTTTTCTGATTTTTTATTTTCAGAATAGTTCTATTAAGTCATTTTTGTATAATATATTGTCCCAACAACAAATTTTTCCCTTTTTCTCTATCTTCGGTTCATGCAGCCTTCTGCCTCCTCTCTTTTCCTTCTATTGCCCCTGAATATTTTTTCCGCCTCTCTATTCTCCACCGTCCTGATATGTAATACTTTAAATCTGTCAACTTCTTTATCTGTATTTCTGCTCCTGTTGTGATAATTTTCTTTATCTTCATCTCTGTCCCACAACTTG
>DYKL01000336.1 GCA_020722645.1 Acetofilamentum sp.
TTCATTGTTTCATTGTTTCATTGCTTCATTGCTTCATTGTTTCATTGTTTCATTGTTTCATTGTTTCATTGTTTCATTGTTTCATTACTTCATTGTTTCATTGTTTCAACTCAATAACTCAATAAACTTGATAAAAGGCGTCAGCCAACAATTTAACAATGTCGTTGCGAGGCACGAAGCAAATGAAGCCATTTAACTCAACAAACTTTCAACTCTTAAATCACCATTGTTTTATTACTTTTCCTTTGATAATTTTTGTGGGAATAAGACCCCATTTTCTTGAATCATTAATATTTGTCCGGTCGTCGTTAAGAATAAAAACATAATCGTTTTTGAATATGTATTCATTTGATTCGTTGTCGTTTACATAATACTTGCCGTCTTTAAAAGATACTTTGTCCTGCTCGAAATAATTTATTGTGTTTTTGTAAAGTGTATAGTTTTTTTCGTTCATTTCTATTTTAAAACCTTTTGCAGGGACAGTCAAGGGTCCAAAATTGTCTTCGTTCCACCTGAATTTATATGAAAAAGGGAAAATAACATCATTGCTGAGGTCTTTTTCTGCTATTATTTGCTTAATCATTATTGAGGAGTCCTTTATCAATACATCTGCTTGTTGTTGAGTTAAATTCAAATAATAAACTCCAAGTATATTCAATGAATCTGTTAATTTGTAATCGTTAATAAGCTGATTATTAGACTGTTCTGTAAAACAATTTACTCTGTATTTATGGGTTGTTTCAAAATTTTCTTGTACAGTGTCTTGATTAACAATAACTTTTGAATAAGAAATTTCCAAAACATCTCCGCCTGTGGCTAAACATCTTGATAATGTCTCTTTATTCTCATTCAGGTATGGCTCGTCAAAAAGAACAATGTCATATTTTTTTATAATAGTGCTTTTTGAAATCAACAAATTCGTTTTTCCGTTTACTGAAAAATTTTCGTTAGTTTTGTAAATGCTGTAATTCATAGCTATGTAAACTAACCCCCCAACAAAAACTACAAAAAATGCGAAATAGAATAATTTTTTTATTTTTTTGCTTTTACTCATTTCTTATAGACCTAATTTTTCTTTAATTTTTTGTGGAATTGCTTGTTTGTGAACCATAATTGCAATAGTTTTATACATCACAAAATCTTCCGACATATACAGATAACCGTCAAAAGGAGGATATGAACCCCAAGAATTTTTGATTAAATAATATTTTTGTTCTTTTTCGTCTGTAAATAATCCTATACAGTGCATTAAGTGGTCATCAGTAGTTTGAAGCTGGTCAAACATCATTTGCCTGAGAGCTTGCGGTACCATAACTTTAATTTTTTGTCCGTTTTCACCCTTTAAATCAGCAAAACCGGTCTCAGTATTAAAACCCGTTTCAGAAACATCTCCGTCCCAAGCAACTGAATAATTGTTTTTTAAAGCATTGTCTATAATTGCCATTAAGTCAGAAATTGTAACATTATAATATAAATCCAATGACCAGTTATCAGCAACTTCCAAAACAAATTGTGTGTTGAATTCCTGATGCGAAAAAGATGTTATTTCAATGTAATCATCAGTATTGAATTTTAAAACATCTAATAAAAAAGTTTTTGGAGTATATTTTTGTCCTTCGTATTCAAAATTTGTTGGTGGAACTCCCAGAGAATTATCTAATATTTTTTTATAATCATCTAACCAAAAACGAGGTAAGGTATCAAGTTTTACAATTGAGTCAAGAAAGTATTTAAGGTCTGTCTCTAATTTTGTGTGGTTTTTGTTTTTATAAGGATATGCTTCATCAGGCACAATACCATATTTTTTTATCACATCAAAAACATCGTGAGCCTGTCCGCCTTGAGCAAAATTATGTTTACCTTGCTTTCTGACATAAATTATAGCCTTGTTTATGTAAGCATAATAGACAGTGAAATTTTCGGAAAGGTCAAATTCCTTGCCTGTATTTCTAAGTACTTCTGTTTCAATAAAAGAAACAGTTGCAAAACTCCAGCAAGTTCCGGCTCTTGCCTGATCTTTGGGCTTGGTAGTTTCAACTTTTGCAACCTGATTTAATTTAGCGTTTTGTGAGAAAGAAAAGCTAATTAACGTTAATAGAATAAATAATAAAGGTATTTTTTTCATAATGAGTTATTTTAATTTTTTAACAAAAATATAAATTTAATCAAACATTGTACTTTTTCTTTATAAATATCGGCAAATTTTTCGTAAAATTTGAAAAGTGAACTTGATTTGGCAAATATTATAGGCTAATTGTTGTTTTAATTTCTATTGAAAAAATTAAACTAAATGTCCGTACAAATCATATTCTTCGGCATTTGTGATTTTAACATTATAAAAATTTCCGATTTTAATATTTTTATCTTTTTTTATCAAGACTTCGTTATCAACTTCAGGAGAATCATATTGAGTTCTACCTACAAAAAAATCCTGTTCTTGTCTATCAACAATAACTTTGAATGTTTTTCCTGTTTTTTGCAGATTTTTTTCGAGCGAAATGTTACTTTGAATGAGCATAATCTCTTCCATTCTCTTCTGTTTCTCCTTTTTCGGTACATTATCTTTCAGCAAAGCCGCCGACGTGCCTTCTTCCTCTGAATAAGTGAAAACGCCGAGCCGCTCGAACTTTGTTTCCTGTACAAAATTCACAAGTTTTTGAAAATCTTTTTCTGTTTCGCCCGGGTATCCGACAATTAGGGTTGTTCTAATAGCTGCATCGGGTACTTTTTTTCTGAACATTTCGACTAAATTTCTGATAGATTTTTCGCTGTGACCTCGTTTCATTGATTTTAGAATTTTATCGCTGATATGCTGAAACGGAATGTCTATGTAATTGCAAATTTTTGGACTTTGAGCCATTAAATCCAACACAGGTTCAAGAATTTCTGATGGATACAAATAATGCAGCCTCAACCATTCCAATTTTTCAATTTTTATTAGTTCTTCGGTTAGTTCTCTGAGACTGTATTTGTTGTACAAATCTTTTCCGTAAAATGAAGTATCCTGCGAAATCATCATCAATTCTTTAACTCCGTATTGAGTCAAATATTCGGCTTGCTGAACAATTTTTTCGATAGGTTCGGAAATATGTTTGCCTCTAATCATCGGTATTGCACAAAAAGAACAAGCTCTGTTGCAACCTTCAGAAATTTTCAGGTAGGCATAATGCGAAGGTGTTGAAATTATTCTTTCTCCTAATAAATTTTCATAGTATTTTGCGTTGAGAGTTTTCAGAATAAGCTGTAAATCGTTAGTTCCAAAAAAACCGTCAACTTCTTTAATTTCTTTCTTTAATTCTTTTTTATATCTTCCTGATAAACAACCTATTACAATGACTTTTTCAATTTCATTATTTTGTTTTGCGGCAACAAAATCCATAATTGTGTCAATAGATTCTTTCTTAGCATCGTTGATAAAGCCGCAAGTGTTAATTATTGCAATTTTAGCCGAATTAACAGGAGCATCAAATAAAATTTCGTAATTGAATTTTTTCAGATGAGTAGCTAAAATCTCTGAATCTACAAGGTTTTTTGAGCATCCGAGAGTAGTTATGTTAATTTTTTTTTTCACTTAATCAGATTAAAGTTGAAAGTGCATAGTGCATAGTGCATAGTTAATTGTGCAAAGTGCATAGTGCATAGTGCATAGTTAATTGTGCATAGTGCAAAGTGCATAGTGCAAAGT
>DYKL01000337.1 GCA_020722645.1 Acetofilamentum sp.
TGTGTGAATTAGATTTTCGAAAGTTTTGTCTTTACTTTTGGGGTGAAATATTTTAAATTTTGGAGAGTGTGGAGTATTTAAATATAAGCTATTTGTGAATGATAAGGGTACTATTGAAAAAAAAATCTTATTAGAAAAAAAATTGAAAGAAGATTGTGTTGTAGTAGATTAAAGAACGGTTATGTAATTTTTTTATGTTAGTATTTTAAATATATTCATTTATGGAGGTTCTTATGTTGAAAAAATCATTTTTTTCATTTCGATGGTTCTTGAGTTTAGCGGTATTGTTCTTTTATTTTCCATCAAATCTTTTTGCAGGAAGTTTTGGAATTAGTGATAATTTTATAGAGATTAGTTCTCAAAAATTTAGACGAGCTGGTTCTACAGAAGTTAGTATGTTGGCAATAGGTGTTAAAAAAAATCCAATAGGTAAAGTACCTTATTTTGAACATAGTTTTGATTGGAGAGATGGAAATATTAATATAAAACAAGGTAAGACTATAACTATTACTCAAGATGATTTAACTCAATTGGGTGTTACAGTTAGTGGTACTTATAATGGTATTTATGTAAATGGTAATGCAAATAATAGTCATCGAAATGATTCAGAATATGTTTTGACAAATTTTACACTTGTTAGTGATATTGATGTTCGTAATGAATTAAATAGAAATAAAAATACATTGCGGGATATTAAAAGTCTTGGTCATCATGATAAGGCAAGAATTATTACTTCAGTATGGGTTGTAATCCGTGGTAATGAATCTCAAGTTTCAAGTTTTGATGGAAAGATTTTCGGAGCAAGATTTGATGTTAACGGACAACTTTCTCTTTCGAACAGCAATAATGTTCAAGTAACATTTTCACCAAATTCTATTATTGCATATGAATTCAAAGAATTCGATTGGAATAGAAAAGGAATTGACCAACACAGAGAAACGATTAAAAGATTAAAAGCAGATGATGTTTGGAGATAAAATTTACTTTGTAGAAATTTTATAACCAAACTTATTGACATTTTTAATTAAATTAGGTGAAGTTTTTTCTCTGATTCTATGAATTAAAGAGCGAAGAGTTTGTTGATTTTTTGGGATATCCCATAAAAAATCTACAATATATTCTATTTCAAAAGATATATTTGGGTGAGAACAGAGAAGCTTAATAAGCTCCAACTCTTTAGCACCCAAATGAACTTCGTGATTATTTAAAAATAATCTTTGTAACTCTTTATGATAACGATATCCATCTATGAGTTCAATTAGATTGGTTACATTTTCATGATGAGTAACCTTTTGCGGATTCCTAAGATGTGATTTTGCTAACTCCAAAGTGGCTAAAATCTCTCTATCCCTATATGGCTTTAAAAGATAACTAAAAGCTTTCGATTCTACGGCATCTTCTATCATCTCATTGTCAGAAAAAGCTGTTAAAAAAATAATGATAATATTTTTATCGTAAAAGTATATCTCTTTTGCCAATTGCGTTCCACTAATATTATCTTTTAACATAATGTCCATTAAAATTACATCTGGTCGTTTTTCCAATACAAATTCCATTGCCTTTTGAGATGTGGTAGCTATCCCAATAACACTATAACCCGCATTGATAAGAATTTTTTTTAAATAAGTTGCAGGTATAATCTCGTCTTCAACAATTAGTATATTCACACAAGCTCCTTAAAATCAATAATATAAGAGAGTCCATTTTCATTTTTAACCGATAATATACCACCCAATTGTTCGATAGACATCTCTATTATGTTGTGTCCAAATCCATGCTCACACTTTTCTATATCAAACCCTTTCCCATTGTCATAATATTTAAATTGATAACCATTTTTAGTTTTTATAAGTGTGATAATAATCTCACCATCTCTATCTTCAAAAGCGTATTTGATTGAATTTGTCATTAATTCGTTGATAATAATACCAAATTGAATAACACTCTCTATGGATAGATTAATTTTCATAATGTCAATTTTTAAAGAGATGGTATTGCTATGTGAGTCTATTTCTAAAATATAAGTCGATAATTTTGAAACATAGTTATCAAAAGCAATATGTTCTAAATTATCTTGTTTATAGAGTATCTCATGAGCCATAGCAATGGATTGTAATCTAAGTCTATTTTGGTCTATGAGTTTATGAACCTCTTGTGAATTTGTTTCAAATTTCTGAAGTCCTAAAAGTGAAGCAATAATATTTAGATTGTTTTTTACTCGATGATGAATCTCTTTTAATAAAAAAGTTTTTTGTCTATTTGCTTCTTCCAATTCTTGATAATAGTGTTCAATGACCGTATGGTAAAAAAAACCAAATGCCAATACAAACATTGTCGCGATAATATATGCACTCATAGGTTTGGGGTCATAAAGAAGTGGATGAGTGTCATATTTTAGATATCCAAATACAAATATAAGTGTTAATATCACAAAATATAAAGATACATGTTGAATAATTTTTTTTGTGGATAGTAAAATAAATGCCACCAATGGTATCAAAAGAGTAAAAATTACACCAATATTAAATTCATTCTTAATGATAAAAATAAAAACAATAGAACTAGAAATCCAAAAAATATATATAGACGCAAGTTCTTGATTTTTATGTTTTAGATAATTTTTAAAAACAAAAACAACTAAAACAACAGAGATGAAATCTACGAATGCGTCAATATAGTTTTGAATAAAAAAATCTATAATTGTTGCGAAAGAGGTAATAAAAATATAACTACCATATATTCCATATAAAAATAATTCTTTATAATGTAAAGTTTTGATGTTTTTAATAAATCTCATAAAATATTATAGCATAACTCTCATGTGATTTTTTAATGTTAAGATATAGATATTTTTATCATAGGAGTTTTAAAATGAAATATCACACTAAATTATTTGTTTCAACCATCGCATTGAGTAGTACGCTTTTTGGATTTGGACTTGGAGATATAGTCAATGCCACAAAATCAGTTGTTAGCGAAAATATACCTTCCTCTAATATCTCTTCATCAACTAGTTAAATATCTAATGACTCTAGCGTAAATTTAAATACTACTTCAGAAATCACACCTTATGGTGAATTGGCTTGGGGAGATGATATGTTTACAGCTTTAAAAAAAGTTTGTTCTATAAATACTGTTGAACATGCGTATCTTTATGGTTTTTATAAACAAAATGGAAAACATTGGATGTTGGTTGATAATAAAGTAGATTTTTGTAAAATAAATGTAAATGATTTAAAAAATAAAAGTAAATATAGATATATGGAACCACAAATTCAAGAATTTGAGAAAAAACAAATCTCCTCACCTACTACATGGCTAGAGGCTAAGTATATTAATTTAAAAAATGTTAAAGTACAAATGAGATTAACTTTTAATGAGTTTGATTTGGATTATAGTGCTAAAAAAGGTTTATATATTTTAGATAAAGCTAAATCTAGTACTTTAACAACTGTTGATGGAAAAGATATTATGGTCACAACGCATTTAAATCATGTTGTTTTAACTCCTGAAAATTTTTATAGTCAAGATAAAGCTTGGATAATGGATATCAATGAAATTTTTGCAAATAAATATGCTCATTTAAAAAATAATAGTTTTTATACTTATAACAGATGTCTATAATGCCCCAACAAAAAAACTCAAAAATTTCTAAAGTCTAATTCAAAAAGA
>DYKL01000338.1 GCA_020722645.1 Acetofilamentum sp.
AAATCAATTTGCTGAATATTAACGAATTACTTCAAAATATACCGAACTATTGATAGTTAAATTTTGAAAAAAACACTTTTACAAATATTAAAAATTACGGCTTTTATTTCTGTCGGAGTATTATTATTTTGGTTGGTTTACAGAAATCAAGACATTAACGAAATAAAAAAGTCATTAAAAGAAGCACATTTCTGGTGGCTTTTATTTGCCGTTTTTATCGGTTTTTTTAGTCATATCAGCAGGGCATACAGATGGGCTTTATTAATTGAACCGACAGGTTTCAAACCCAGAAAAATAACTTTGTTCTTTGCTGTTATGATTATGTACCTGACTAATTTCGCTATACCACGTTCAGGAGAAGTTGTAAGATGTTCTGTTGTAAGCCGCTACGAAAAAGTTCCATTTACAACCGTACTTGGAACAGTGTTTACAGAACGTGTAATTGACGTAATTATGTTGCTAATTCTAACAGTAATAGTAGTAATTACTCAATTTCCGGTTGTAAGCGATTTTTTATATTCAAATCAGGCAGCACAAAAAAATCTCTCGGATTTTAAACAATATACAGTTTTTTTAGTTGTTTTTTTGGTAATTGTTTTAATTTCAATAATTTTGTTTTTTGTTTTTAAAAACAGATTAAAAAAATCAAAATTATTCGAAAAATTAAAAAAAATAATTTCGGATTTTGTTGCAGGAATAAAGAGTATTCTTTCTTTAGAACACAAATGGCAATTTATTGCACATTCTGTTATTATCTGGACAATGTATTTTGTGATGCTTTATGTTGCATTTAAAGCATTTGACTTTACAAAAGAATACGGCATAATGGTAGGTTTGACCGCAATGGTTATATCAAGTTTCGGAATGGTTTTTCCATCACCAGGAGGAATTGGCACCTGGCATTTTCTCGTTGTTCAAACTCTTATTATTTATGGACTTCAGGAAAAAGACGGATTAGTTTTCGCATTCGGAACTCACGAAAGCCAAATGATAATTCTGATTATAGCAGGTCTAATTTCATTGATTGCTGTTTCTTTTCTGAAAATAAAACCTTCGACTATCGAAAAAAAAGAATAAATATTTTAAACATTATAAAAAATGAAAAACAACAAAGTACCTCTTATTTTAAGCATTGTAGCATTATTAGGCGTTGTTCTGCTTTTTGTGGACAGACTATCAAACAAATCTCCAAAACAAGACAAAAATCAGACTGAACAAGTTACGTCTAGCCAGAAAATTGTCTTTGTTAATTTAGATACCGTTCTTAATCATTACGATTTATATAACGCACTATCTTTGAAACTTATGGAGAAACAATCTGAATTGGAAAAAGAATTGCAAAGCAAAACGTTATCATTACAAAACAGAGCCTATAAATTACAGCAAGATTATGCCCAACACCTTATCACTTCTGCAACATATCAGGAAAAAGCTCAAAAATTATCCGACGAGCAATATCAATTACAAGTATGGCAGGAAGAAAAAACTTATGAGTTGACAGATGACCAAATGGCACTGACTCAAAGAATATACGACAGCATAATTAACGTTGTAAACGAAATAAATGCTGATAAAAAATATAACTTAGTTATAAGCAACTCACTTGGAGGCACTTTACTTTACGGCGATCCTGAATGGAACATTACCGACACTGTTGTCAGCGTTTTAAATTCAAAATTGCCTGATAATTTCCTTGATTCAATACAATAATTTTAAAAAACACAAACATTATGAAAGATGTTTGGCGCTTTATTTCAATAATATTTGTTACCTTTACAATACTTGCGGCATATTCGTTCAGTTCAAAAACCATCAAAATTGGTGATGTTGAAATAAAAAAAATCGGAATCAACAAGTTTATTGTTGGTGATACTATGCCACAAAACGCTTTAAAAGCAGTTGAAGTAAAAGAAGTTGTTCCGAAAATGGACAGCACGCCTCAAAATATTCTGCTTATCGGCGACTCAATGCTCGAACAACTTCGCTGGTGCGTCAGAGATTACTGCGAAGCAAACGGACACAATATGAACACAGTTATGTGGTACAGTTCACAATCTATGTGGTTTGGAAAATATGATACTCTGAAATATTTTATGGATATTTACAAACCAACTTATGTAATACTTGTTTTGGGAGCAAATGAACTGTTTGTAAGCGACATAAAAGATACCAGAGCCGATTTTGTCAAAGAAATTGTTAAAGACATAGGCGAAACACCATTTGTTTGGGTAGGTCCGCCAAACTGGAAAACCGACACCGGAATCAACGAATTAATTATGCGTTATGCCCGAAACGGAAGATATTTTCCGACATACAAAATATCTCTGAATAATCCTAATTTCGGCAGGTATAAAGACGGGGCTCATCCCCTACCCTCTGCCGCAGAATACTGGATGGACGAACTGGCTGTTTGGATTATGCAAAACAGCGATTATCCCATACTGCTTAATAAACCGGAACATAAAGGAGAAATGTCAACAAATACTATTATTTTGCAACCGTTGAAATAAAACAACTGTTAGTTTTTTGTTCTGTAAACCAAATTATGTTAACATTTTATAATCGTAAGACACTTATTTTAGTGTCTTACATTTAGATAATTTTAAACCTATTATTAGCCTGAATTATTTATAAATTTTTATTAGTTAGGTGAGACTAGCAGTGAGCAGTTTTCCGGATAAATCGGAACAAACCAAGAAACCCTCCCGATGTATCCACGAAAAATCCGGAAAGACTAATTAGAATAAATCAAATTTGGGTGTTTGCTCCCCTAATTTATTAAATCTATTTTTTAAAAATAAAATTGATATTTGGTTTTATAATCATAATTACGAAAAGACTTGCGGATTTAAGGTATTTTTTAAAAATAAAATTGATATTTGGTTTTATAATCATAATTAAAAGTAAAACTAAAAATGAGATTAAACTAAAAATCGGAAAAAACATCGGATTAGCTGAATAAAAACTAACTTTGTCATTTAAATAGACATTTGCATTTGTAATTCCTTCGATATTTTCGGCAGGTGAATAAATTCTACCGAAAGAATCATAAAACTGTGTTTTCCCACCAGAAGAACATCGGGCAACATATTTTCCGGTTTCAATTGCACGTAATCTGGTTATTAAAGACATCTGCTCAATAAAATACGGAAAGCTCCACCAAGCTTCAACCGAATGTTGTACAAAAAATTCGGCTCCTTTAACTGACATTTCACTCCAAATTTGCGGATAATCTTGTTCCATACATATCGGAGTTCCGATTTTTACAATTTTGCCGGTTTTTGTTTTTAGTTCAATAAGTTTAATTTCTTTACCGCTTTTGTAAAAAGTAGAATCGAATAAATCAATCGGGAAAAATGAAAATTTGCTGAAAAAATTATGATACGGCACAAATTCGTTTCCTGCGGCAAGCCGAACTTTATCGTAATGGGATAATTCTGTTTCAGGAGTTGCTCCAACAGGAATTAATGCACAACGATTAACACGTCTTCTGTCTTGGGCAGTTGCATCATCGGGATAAGTTGTCATACCGGTTAAAAGCGGTGTTTGCCAGTCGTTTACAGCGGTATCAAGAAATCCGATAAATTCTTTTTTTTCACCAAAAACCACTACGCCTTCGTGCCAAACATATAAATCGGTTTTAAAATTTCGTTTTTTAAATTCATAATTA
>DYKL01000339.1:0-144 GCA_020722645.1 Acetofilamentum sp.
ATGAATTATGAATTATGAATTATGAATTATGAATTATGAATGATGAATTATGAATGATGAATTATGAATTTTGAATTATGAATTTTGAATGATGAATTTTGAATGATGAATGATGAATTGAATGATGAATTTTGAATGATGAAT
>DYKL01000339.1:244-3669 GCA_020722645.1 Acetofilamentum sp.
TGAATGATGAATTTTGAATGATGAATTTTGAATGATGAATTTTGAATGATGAATTTTGAATGATGAATTATGAATGATGAATTTTGAATGATGAATTATGAATGATGAATTTTGAATGATGAATTTTGAATGATGAATTATGAATTATAAATTATGAATGATGAATTTTGAATGATGAATAACGAAATTTTGAACGTTAATAAAATTAAAATCAGAAAATTAGTATCAAAATTACTGAATTCTTTTATTTTTTTTTATTTTTGTACTGAAAACAAACAAACAAAATGCTCACAATAACTCCTGACGATATTTTCGGTTTTGCCAAAAAGGCAAATGATTCTTTTGAATATATAGAAAACAAGTTATTTCCTGATACTCGTTCAACCTTGCTAAAATCTTTGGAAAGTTTCTACAATTCTGTGGTTGACGATTTCCGAAATATTTACCCTGATGATGATAAGTTATACCAAAAACTAATAAAAAAAGACAAAGAAAATAAAGTAAAAAACGATTTAGTGCGAAAAAACACACAAAAAATTGCTTTTTATGATGCACAAGTTTTTATGAATGTGTTTTTGGCTTATCACTTGTTTGTGGCAGGCAAGAGCAAAGTTAATTTGCAAAACAAAATAAAACAGGAAATCAGTAAAAATAAAAATATTATTTTTACAAAACAAAGTTTAACCGATTTTGAAACCTTTTTTGCTCAAAAATTATTTGTAAATGCTGAACTTCGGCTTTTGTTGCTTCCGTTTCAGATTGATAAGCAGGACAAAAAAATTAATGATATTCTCAATATAATCAACAAACCGACCGAAATCAGAAATTACGCTTCTAAAATTAACGAACTTTCAACTTCGGGTTCGGCGAACATTGTATTAAATGATATTAGTAATTCAAACATTAGCATAAATCAAATTTTTGCGAACTCTCCGGAAATCACAAAATTTATTTTGCAAATTTTGGAAAAACAAAATAAAGTTAAACTTTATAATGTACCAATGGCGATTGACAAATTTACCGGAAGAGAAGAGGATTTGAGAGATATTCACCTGTTATTGCAACAAAATCGTAATATTTTGCTTTTCAAAGGATTTGGAGGAATTGGCAAAACTACGCTTGCAATAGAATATTGCCACAGACAAAAATCTGAATATGACCATATTATGTGGATTGTTTTTGACGGCGATTTAAAAAGTTCGCTTTCTAAACTTGCTAATGATTTGGGTATTGTGCAAGCCGAAAATTTTTCTGATGTTTTGATTAGCAAAATTAATAGTTTGCAAAATGTTTTGCTGATAATTGACAACTTTTTTATACCCGAAAAACAAAACAACATAACCGAAGAGTTAAGAACTTTTTTGCCGAATGTCAAAAAAATTCTTACTGCAAGAGAAGAAATAAAAGGTAAAGATTGGATTATCACAAAAGAAATTGACAAACTTTCGCCAACAGAGGCAAAAAAAATGTTCGTAAAATATTGCGGCTTTTCTCCTAATGAAAAAGAACTTGATGATTTAATGAAAACCGTTGATTATCATACGCTTACATTGGAACTTTCAGCCAAATTGTACACAGGTTACAGCAACGAAATTACTCTAACTCAACTAACAAAAAGTTTTGGAGATATAAATCAAGAAATAGCTGATATAAAAACAAATACAAATTATGCTGACGAACTGAAAATTAACAATTATTTGAAAAAATTGTTCAATTTGAGCAAACTTACAGAGCCGGAAATTGAAGTTTTGAGGCAGTTTGCCGTATTGCAACCTGACTATATGCCTTATGATGAACTAAAAGAAATTATAATACCCGAAAACAAAATTAAATACACACAACTTTTAAACGACCTTTCTGCAAAATCGTGGTTACAAACCCAAACAGATAATCAAAAAAAATATTTTCGCTGCCCGCCGGTGATTCAAAACTTTATTAAGCAAGAATACAAACCTGTTTATGAATTTTATAAAAATATAATTCAAAATTTAATTGATTTATTATACAAAAAGCCAACAGACAATCCGGTAGATAAATTCAAATGGTTGCCTTACGGATTTATTTTACAAAACCTTGAAGAAGAAAACGAAAAAATTGCAGCTTCTTACAATAATATTTCTTTGATTTACAGATACAAAGGCGACTATGAACAAGCATTGGAATTTGCTTTTAAATCTCTTAAAATAAAAGAAAAAGTACTTGATAACGAACACCCTGACTTAGCAACTTCTTACAATAATATTTCTTTGATTTACCAAGCCAAAGGCGACTATGAACAAGCATTGGAATTTGCTTTGAAAGATATAAAAATTTCAGAAAAAGTACTTGGCAACGAACACCCTGATTTAGCAACTTCTTACAATAATATTTCATTGATTTACAAAGACAAAGGCGACTATGAACAAGCATTGGAATTTGCTTTGAAAGATATAAAAATTTCAGAAAAAGTACTTGGCAACGAACACCCGAGCTTAGCAACTTCTTACAATAATATTTCATTGATTTACCAAGCCAAAGGCGACTATGAACAAGCATTGGAATTTGCTTTGAAAGATATAAAAATTTCAGAAAAAGTACTTGGAAACGAACACCCTCACTTAGCAACTTCTTACAATAATATTTCTTTGATTTACCAAAACAAAGGCGACTATGAACAAGCATTGGAATTTGCTTTGAAAGATATAAAAATTTCAGAAAAAGTACTTGGAAACGAACACCCTCACTTAGCAACTTCTTACAATAATATTTCTTTGATTTACCAAAACAAAGGCGACTATGAACAAGCATTGGAATTTGCTTTGAAAGATATAAAAATTTCAGAAAAAGTACTTGGAAACGAACACCCGAGCTTAGCAACTTCTTACAATAATATTGCATATATTTACGAAGATTTAAAAGATAAAAAAACAGCTTACGAATATATTTGCAAAGCTGTTGAAATTTGGGAGAAGAAATTACCGGCAAATCACCCGGATTTGATAAGTGCAAAAAACTTTAAAAAACGGCTTGAAAATGAGATAATGAGATAATGAGTTAATGAGTTAATGAGCCAATTAGCCAGTGAGATAATGAGATAATGAGTTAATTAGCCAATTAGCCAATGAGATAATGAGATAATTAGCTAATGAGATAATTAGCCAATGAGTTAATTGCCAATGAGATAATAAGATAATTAGCTAATGAGATAATTAGCCAATGAGTTAATTGCCAATGAGATAATGAGATAATTAGCTAATGAGATAATTAGCCAATGAGTTAATTGCCAATGAGATAATGAGATAATTAGCTAATGAGATAATTAGCCAATGAGTTAATTGCCAATGAGATAATGAGATAATTAGCTAATGAGATAATTAGCCAATGAGTTAATTAGTGTCTGCAAGAAAACGCTTAACAAATTGTATATCAACTATTTGCAGAGTTAA
>DYKL01000340.1 GCA_020722645.1 Acetofilamentum sp.
CTAATTAACACATTACCAAATTGGCTAATTAACACATTACCAAATTGGCTAATTACAAACTCATCCAATATTCAATCATTTTGACAAGTTGAGAAGAATAGCCCCATTCGTTGTCGTACCAAGTAACAAGTTTAAAGAAATTGGGATTTAGTTCCATACAAGAAGCTGAATCAAAAATTGAAGTGTTAGAATTTCCAATAATGTCAGTAGAAGCTATCAAATCTTCTGTATATTCAATAACGCCTTTCATAGCACCTTCTGAAGCTGCTTTAACTTTTGCTTTTATGTCATCAAGACTTGTTGCTTTTTCTAAACGAACAGTTAAATCTACAACAGAGCCGTCAATAGTAGGAACTCTCATTGCCATACCGTTCATTTTGCCTTTTAGTTCAGTCATAATTTTTGTAGCAGCTTTTGCAGCACCTGTAGTAGATGGAATAATGTTAATAGCAGCAGCTCTGCCTCTTCTTAAATCTTTTCCGGCAGTATCAACTGTAGTTTGGTTTCCTGTAACAGAATGGATAGTTGTCATAAGACCTTCAACAATACCGTAGTTATCCTGTAATACTTTTAACAAAGGAACAAGACAATTGGTTGTACATGAAGCATTTGAAATAATATCAAAATCTTTTGTCAATTCTTTGTGATTGACACCGTAAACAAACATTTTTGTGTCATCTTTTGGAGGAGCAGATAACAATACTTTTTTAGCACCGCCTTTAATGTGAGCCATTGCTTTTTCAGTTGTCAGGAAAATACCTGTTGATTCAACAACTACATCAACACCAACAGCACCCCAGTTAATATTTGCAGGGTCTTTTTCAGCAGTAATTCTGATTTTTTTTCCATTGACTACTAATTGTCCGTCTTTAATTGAAATATCTCCGTCAAATCTTCCGAAAACTGAGTCATATTTTAGATAATAAGCCAATGTATCGACATCAATTAAGTCATTGATTGCAACAACTTCAAAATTTGTTTTTTTAGACAATATTCTAAAAACAACACGACCAATACGACCAAAGCCGTTAATTCCAATTTTAATCATGATATGTATATTTAAAGTTTAATATAAAAATTTAATTGCAAATTTATTTATTTGATTGTGATTTTCAAAACAACTTGTGTTTTTTTTTGTTTTTTTGAGTAGATTCATATTATTTTATTATTTGCAACCGTTTGCGTATTTTTATATCTTCTCTGAAATTAACTTAAATATTTTATCTATTATGAAAAAAATTTCAATTTTATTTTTCCTTACTGTAATAGTTTTATACAATTATGCACAGTTACCCGTTACTTATGATTTACGTGATTACAACTTAGTAACATCTGTAAAAAGTCAGGATGGAGGAACCTGCTGGACTCACGGAACAATGGCATCAATAGAGAGCAATCTGTTAGTCAATGAAAACTGGACAAACAATGGAGAAACAGGCGAACCCAATCTCGCAGAATATCATTTAGACTGGTGGAACGGGTTTAATGAACACAACAATGATGATATTACACCGACTACTGGCTCCGGACTGGAAGTTCACATGGGTGGCGATTATCTTGTTTCTACTGCATATTTGTCCCGAATGGAAGGAGCTGTCAGAGATATTGACGGACAAAGTTTTGATAATCCACCGGACAGATGGTCTGCTTCTTATCACTATTATTATCCCAGAGACGTAGAATGGTTTACAATAGAAGAGAATTTAGACGGTATAGATGTAATTAAACAAAGACTAATGGATTACGGTGCAGTTGCAACTTGTATGTGTTATGACGGAAGTTTTATAGACGGGAATTACAATCATTATCAACCTTCAACAAGTTCATATTTACCAAATCACTCAGTAACAATTGTCGGCTGGGACGATAATCATTCTGTTCCCGCAGCACCAGCTAACGGAGCTTGGATTGTTAAAAACAGTTGGGATACATACTGGGGATTGGAAGGTTATTTTTGGATTTCCTATTACGATAAATGGGCTTGCAAAGAACCTGAAATGGGAGCAGTTTCTTTTATAAACGTTGAACCTCTAAAATATGAACACATTTATTTTCACGACTATCATGGATGGAGAGACACAAAAGAAGATATTACAGAAGTTGTAAATGCTTTTGTAAGCAGAGAAAACACATGGCTTACATCTGTTAGTTTTTTTACTTCTGCTGATGATGTTAATTATAAAATTAAAATTTATGGTTCAGCAACAGATACATTTTTCAATGCTCTTACAATTCAAGAAGGAAATTCAGCGATTAAAGGTTTCCACACTGTCGATTTAGATGTACCTGTCCATTTGTACGAAGATATGAATTTTTATGTTTATCTGTATTTTTCTGACGGCGGTCATGCTTATGACAGAACTTCGCTTGTGCCTGTTTTATTAGATGACAGAATTAATAAATCGCAAAAAAAATCTACATTAGTTGAGTCTTCTGCTGCCGAAGGTGAAAGTTTTTACTATTTTAACAATCAATGGAATGATTTTTACGACTACAATGACCCTTCCGGCTACCAAAATACAGGTAATTTCTGCGTAAAAGCTCTTGCAGATGATGATTATGTTGCTGAAAGTTTCGGAGCTGTTTTTCATATTTTAAACTCTAATAATAATTTAGGAATACAAAATGCAAGTGTTACTTTCGACAGCGAAACAAAAACTGCTGATAAACAAGGAGATGTGATGTTTAAAAATTTTACCGAAAATTCTTCTGATATTTCATTATCGGTTGTTGCTGATGGTTACATTAATTTTGATACTTTAATTGACATTTTAGATTCAACAGTTGTTCTTGATATAAAATTAACCAAAATAGTTAATATAACCGAACAGGACATAAATCTGAGAATATACCCAAATCCTGCGTCCGAATATTTGTTTATTGAAAATTCAAAATCTGAAGTTACATATTCAATTTTTGATTTACAAGGAAGAAAAATTTTGCAAGGCACTACTGAAAATGAAATTAATATTTCAATGCTTGAAAAAGGATTTTATACGATCGAATTAAATGAAAACAATAAAAAGCAAACAATAAAATTTATTAAGAAATAGTAAAAAAAATGAATAATAAAAGTCACATAAACACGAAGTAATTCACTTGGTACTTATGTGGCTTTTTTATATTGAAAAATCTTAATTCAGCAATAATTTATCCTGTCCGTATTCAAGGTTAAATTCATCATCAGTATAGGAACTTTTTATGTACATCAAAAAAACCATATATTTTGCAATTCTTGAAAACCTTAAATCGACAAAAGAACATTCATAGGGGGCGATTAATGATTTATTGTCATCATATTTGCTCAAAAAAATATACATTCCGTTATCAATCTTAAACTTTTTTTGAATCACTAAAGTATCAACATTCAAATTTGTGAAAAAATTATTTATTGTTGAATCTGAAAAAGACTCAAGAAGTAGAGTTTCAATTGAATCAATTTCTAATTCAGCATTAACTTTATAAACTTTTTGAAAACCTTTTGTTTTACCTGATATCTGACTATTCAAGTTTACAGAGAACAAAGTAAATAATAATACAAAAGCAATTCTTTTAACACAAAAAATAATCATAAGTTTTTAAATTTTACCTTAAATCCGTAAGTCTATATTTATATATCTGAAATTCAGTCAGGTGAAAACACCTGACTGGTGCAAACTACATGT
>DYKL01000341.1 GCA_020722645.1 Acetofilamentum sp.
TTTTTTTAAAATATAATTATCCTATCTTAATATTGCGGAAAAGGACATTCATTCATCTTTATTTTCATTAATTTTTGGATTTATTTTCGGTATTGTAGTAGAAGCACCATCGCGCTGAGCTTCGTAATGAGGCGACATTATTTCCACATTAGCTTCTGCAAAAGTATCCTGAATGTTTTGATGAAGTTCAGAATATATTTTATCCATATAATTTGGACTTAGAGAATAAGCATTAAGTTGATAAGATACATAAAAGTCATCAAGGCTGGTTTGTAATACAAAAGGAAGAGGATTATTAGATATTTTATCGGTTTTTAATGCTGCTTTAATCAATAATTGATGAACCTTACGCCAAGGTGCATCGTAGCCAATTGTTACTGTGGTATTTAAAATTATCCCTTCTTTTTCTTGAGATGTACTGTAATTTATTACATTAGAAGATAATATATTTGAATTCGGAATTGTAATATATTCGTTTTTTGTTGACTTTATCCTTGTAACAAAAGGAGTTTTTTCGACAACATCACCAACTAAATCGCCAACTTTTATTCTGTCGCCGATTTTGAAGGGTCGCATATAGGTTAGAACTATTCCAGCAATTATATTTCCGATTATTGATGTTGAGCCAAGCGAAAAAATAACACCGATAAACACCGAAACACCTTTAAACACATCAGAATCAGAACCCGGAAGATAGGGGAAAATCATTACAATCATAAAAGCAAGAACAAAAAATCTAACGATGTTAAAAGTTGGTGTTGCCCATTCAGAGTAAAAGCCCGGTATTTTTAGCTTTTCATCTGCTATTTCTTTTGTTAAAAACTTTATAAATTTTAATAAATATCGAGTTATCACAATTACTACAAAAATCATAAACAGATTCGGAATAAAGTTTATGATTGCTTTTCCTATCTCCTTTATAGGTGTATATGTATATGTAAAAAGTTTTTCAGCAAGACGTCTTGTTGGCGGGAATATGCTGAAGAGAATAGGAATGGTAATATAAAGCTGCAAAATATTTATAAACCAACGTATAAACTTTGAAATTGTCAGCACAACGTTTGTCAGTCTTTCTGAATCTAAAAACTGATAATCTTTAATTTTTATTTCTTTGAACCAAATACCTTTTTTTAATAATAAAAAATTGTCAATTCGTTTTTTGAAAAGATAATTTACAAAGCGAATCAAAAAATATTGTCCAATAATGACAATAACTGATAAACCTATTTCAATAAGCAAGGTCCACAAACTTTTGTTTGATTTATAATAGATTATGTCTTCAACAATTACTTTTTGAAAATCCTGAGCAATTTCAAGTTTTGGTCTTTTATACCACATTTCGTCCAAATCAGTTATGCTCATAATTGTTTTATCTTCAAAAATCAGTTCAACGGTTTGTCCCAAATCAACAATTAATATGCTATCAACTTCAGGTATAAATATTTTGTATATTTCAAGTAATCTTTGGTTTAAAATTATTGCACGTTCTTGCTGATTAATAGTTCCGATAGGTGTATAAATAATAAATAATGTATCTTTGTAAGGTATAATTGGATAACCAACAGATTGTTTCTGCAGGGAATCAATTTCTTTTTTTAGCTTGTCGAGCCTTATAGAATCTTCTGTTGCTAATTCTTTAAGTTTTTGTTCAAGGTCTTTTTTCTCTTTTTTCTGGTTTTCTTTAAGTTGAGAAATTTGCTGGACAATAAAAAGTCTTTTTAGTGAATCTACTGTTTTTAATGAATCTGCTTTTTTTATAAGTTCAATGGTTGTATTAACATCTTCGGCTTTTATTGTGTCTTTTAAGCTGTCGGTCTGAGAAAAAAGACTTATACCCAATGACAAAAAAAGAAGTAATATTAAAATTTTAAATTTCAGCATAAGTTTTTGTAAATGAATTGCTTATATGTTGTTTTATTGTCAATTTATTGATGATTATTTTTTAAATTCAACTGATAATAATCGTAATTTTTTAAAATTAGCAAATTTCTGATTATTAAATTTATAAATCAATGCCATTTAGCAATATAGAGAAAATTCAAAAAATTACGAATACATTGAATAACTAAATTCAATGTATGTGATTTAAGGAAAAAATACCCCAGAGGGGCTTAACCCGCATTATTCATAAATAATGCTGGCTGCCTGTCCCGCCTTTGCGGGAATTTAGAATAACTAACAAATTTGGGGTTTTGCAAACGCCCAAATTTGAGTTATTATAAATCGGGGTTTCCTGAATTGCAACCCGCTAATCAACCCGCATTCATAAAAATTTTAATTATTTTTATGAATAATTCAGGTTAATAATTGTAAAAAATAACATACCCCCAAACAACTTGCCCCAGCGGGGCAATATATTAAATAACTAATTAAACGATATTGGTTTATAAATGTTTGTTTTTATTTTATTTAATTAGCTGATTATCATAATATTACAAAAAAAATAACAAACTACTGAACTAAAATAAAGTATCAATTACTTTGGAGTTCATAGAGAGTTTAAGTTTTGTCAAAACGCGTTTTGTATATAGCGGAAAATCTGCATTCATCATCCATCCGTAATATGCAGGGTCTTTTTTCAGCACATCTGTAACTAATTGACCTTTGTATTTTCCGAAGTTAAAAACAATTTCGTTATTTTCGTTTTTTACAATTCTGCCGGCAAAATCCAGGTTGTTTGTGTGAGTTGAAAAATCTGCAAGTGAAGCAACATCTTTGTTCAAATCTTCATATTTTTGCAGTTGAGCTTCAAGAACTTCAAA
Organism: Acetofilamentum sp.; assembly: GCA_020722645.1. GTDB lineage: Bacteria > Bacteroidota > Bacteroidia > Bacteroidales > JAFGUD01 > JAFGUD01. The sequence continues at coordinate 2,763 of DYKL01000341.1, forward strand.
AGTAGCTTTTGTATCAGCTTGGGCAGAGTGGGCATTTATAAGGTCTTTGTTGCAATAAAACTGATAAGCGGCACTAAGAGTTCTCATCTCTTTTTTGTGGAAAATAACCTGAACGTCAATCATTTTTCTTTTGAACATATCAAAATCAACATCAGTTCTCATAAATTCTTCTACTAACATCGGTAAATCAAATTTATTTGAGTTATAACCTGCCAAGTCGCAATTATCAAGGAATTTTGCAACTTCTTTCGCTACTTGTGCAAATGTAGGTTTGTCAGCTACATCTGCATCTTTAATTCCTGTTATTTCAGAAGCTTCTTTTGATATTGGAATTGTAGGATTAATAAGTCTTGTATATGTTTCTTCTTTTCCGTCGGGAGAAATTTTAAGGATACAAATTTCGATAATTCTGTCGCTGCTAATGTTTAAACCTGTAGTTTCGAGGTCAAAAAACGCAATTGGTCTGTTTAATTTTAAATTCATAATAAAAATTATTTATTTTGTGCAAATTTAAGATTTTTGTCAGATAAAAAAAATTAAGCTTAGTATAAATAGTTTGTAAAGTTTGTATTGTTTCATTGTTGCATTGTTTCATTGTTTCATTGTTTCATTGTTTCATTGTCTCATTGTTTCATTGTTTCATTGTTTCATTGTTTCATTGTTTCATTGTTTCATTGTTGCATTGTTTCATTGTTGCATTGTTTCATTGTTGCATTGTTGCATTGTTGCATTGTTTCATTGTTGCATTGTTGCATTGTTTGTTTCAACTTAATAACTATGCACTATTAACTATGCACTATGCACTATTAACTATGCACTATGCACTATTAACTATGCACTATTAACTATGCACTATGCACTATGCACTATGCACTATTAACTATGCACTATTAACTATG
>DYKL01000342.1 GCA_020722645.1 Acetofilamentum sp.
AACAATTTAACAATGCAACAATGCAACAATGAAACAATGCAACAATGCAACAATGCAACAATTTAACAATGCAACAATGCAACAATGAAACAATGAAACAATGCAACAATGAAACAATGCAACAATGCAACAATGAAACAATGCAACAATGCAACAATGCAACAATGAAACAATGCAACAATGCAACAATGCAACAATGAAACAATGCAACAATGAAACAATGCAACAATGCAACAATGCAACAATGCAACAATGCAACAATGCAAAAATATAAAAATAATGCACTATTAACTCTTAATATATTATGATTTCAAATAAACTAATAAACCCCAAAAGTATTGTAATTGTAGGAGGTTCTAATGATGTTGAAAAACCCGGCGGAAAAGTTTTAAGAAATATTCTGGACGGTAATTTTAATGGAAACATTTATGTGTTGAATCCAAAATTAGACGAAGTTCAAGGCATTAAAAGTTATAAAAATATATCGGATTTGCCCGATGTAGATTTGGCAATTATTGCAATAGCAGCCAAATATACTGTTGAGACGGTTGAATTACTTGCAAAACAGAAAAACACCCGAGGCTTTATTATACTTTCAGCCGGTTACAGCGAAGAAAGCAAAGAAGGAGCTGAACTTGAACATAAAATAGTAGAAATAATAAACAGTGTCGGTGGTTCGTTGATAGGACCTAATTGTATCGGACTTTTAAATACTCATTATAATGGTATTTTTACGACCCCCATTCCTAAACTTGACCCGAAAGGAATTGATATGATATCCGGTTCCGGTGCTACTGCTGTTTTTATTATGGAATCTGCATTGCCAAAAGGTTTGACATTCAACAGTGTATGGTCGGTTGGTAACAGCGCCCAAATTGGTGTTGAAGATGTGCTTGAATATTTAGACGAAACATTTGACCCGCAAACAAGTTCACTGGTAAAACTTTTATACATTGAAAAAGTTGAGAAACCGCAGAAACTTTTAAAACACGCATCATCTTTAATACGCAAAGGATGCAGAATTGCTGCAATAAAAGCCGGAAGTTCAGATGCAGGTAGCCGTGCTGCTTCTTCTCATACAGGTGCATTAGCAAGCTCTGATGTTGCAGTAAGCACTTTGTTCAAAAAAGCCGGAATTGTCAGATGTTACGGTAGAGAGGAATTGGCAACTGTTGCTGCAATATTTCAACAAAAACAGTTAAAAGGTAAAAATATTGCTGTTATTACACACGCAGGTGGTCCTGGTGTTATGCTAACAGACTCGCTTTCAAACGGTGGTCTTGATGTGCCGCCGATAAGTGGTGAAAAAGCCGAAGAATTACTTTCTAAGCTATTTCCCGGTTCTTCGGTTGCAAATCCCATTGATTTTTTGGCAACCGGTACAGCCCAACAATTAGGCGAAATTATTGAGTATTGCGAAAAATACTTTGACAATATAGACGCAATGGCTGTTATTTTCGGCAGTCCGGGCTTATTTAAAATTTTTGACGTTTTAGATGTTCTGCACGAAAAAATTATTAGCTGCAAAAAACCGATTTTTCCGATTTTACCCTCGGTTAAAGAAACAGCAGAAGAAATAGAACAATTCAGAAATAAAGGACATCAGAGTTTTCCTGATGAAGTTATTTTTGGTAATGCTCTGACAAAAATTTATAATACAGCACTTCCTTCACCTGCAAATATTGAATTACCTGTAAATATCAACAAAGAGCAAATCAGAAAGATAATTGACTCAGCCCAAAACGGATATCTGCACCCCGATATAGTCGCCGAATTGCTTGATGCTGCAGGTATTGAAAGGGTTAAAGAAGCCGCAGTAACCGATAAAATCAAAGCAGTTGAAGCCTCTAAAAAAATTGGTTTTCCGCTTGTTATGAAAGTTATTGGACCGGTTCACAAATCAGATGTTGGAGGTGTTGTTCTTAATGTCAAAAACACAGAAACTGTCGAAAAGGAATTTGAAAGGATGATGACTATAAAAGACGCAACAGGTGTGCTTTTGCAGCCTATGATAAGCGGAAAAGAAATATTTGCCGGTGTAAAAGCAGAATCTAAGTTTGGTCATCTTGTTTTAGCCGGACTTGGCGGTATATTTATTGAGGTGCTGAAAGATATAAACTCTGCACTTGCACCTGTTTCAGAAATTGAAGCTTTGGAGATGATTAAAAATCTGAAATCGTTTAAAATAATTGAAGGAGTGAGAGGACAGGAAGGAGTAAATATCCCTGCTTTTGTTGATGCAATAAGACGAATAGGAGCCTTGGTTACTGTTGCACCCGAAATTATTGAAATGGACATAAATCCGCTTTTGGGCAATTCAAGAACAGTAACTGCAGTAGATGCCCGAATAAGGATTGAAAAATAGCAGTTTTTATAACAAAAGCTCTCGAAAATATAAATTTCGGGGAGCTTTTTTTGAAAACACACCAAATTTTTAGCACTTTTTCAGAAAAAATGCTCATAAATGCGTTTTAACGCACAAAAATTAATTTTCCAACCTAAAACACCACTTTTCGAAAAATGCCCTTAGAATGCACAGAAATGCCCCAAATTCGCAATCGGCAGATTTTTGATTGTGTAAAATGGCTAATTTTACTAAAAAGAAATAATTTTATGATATTTTTATATGTGTTTATAGTAAAATATACGATATTATTTTGCTATAATAATTCAAAAAATTGATTTTTTCTGATGTTATATGAAAATATTGCATAAAAATAGTATTTAGCCAATATTTTGAAAAATGTTTTTGATTTTTTGAAATATTTAGCTTATGTTTGTGAGAAGAAAAAATGTATTATCCCATTGGTGTTATACAACCCATACTAATTAAAATACTTGCAATAACAATTGTAAATCAACAACTTAACTCAAATTGTGATAATACTTATAACTAGGAGATTGTGCCAATAAGAGTTGGGTTAATACAAACGTTACCGCCAAGTGTTGAATTAAAAGTCGTGCCAATTGAAATAAAACTATGACATTAATTAAACCATGGAAATATACAAAAAAGCAACCGTGTCCAACTTGTTATAGCTGGATACCTAAAAACTCACCGTGCAATCATAAAAAGTATGTTTGTCCAACTTGTGGTAGAGAGCAATGCATTCTTCATTGGCCCTATCCAATGAAATCGGAAACGGAGGCAATCCATTTTTTAAAATCTGCTGAAGAAAAAACGAATAAGAAATGCTTTGTTAGACAGGTAAAAATCGGCAAATTTGAAAAGTGGAAAATATTTACCAGCGAGGAAGATTATGAAAGTTATATCAAAATGAAAAAACATAAAAGGTAAATGAGCCGGGTAATTAAAATAGACAAAGGATTTTATGAAGTTTATGATGAAAACAAAACTTATCGTTTCCTAAAAAGGAACCTTGAATGGAAACAACTATATGCAAACGAAAATGAGAGAAATAAATTATCAATTGACGGATATACTCGAATTTTCAGAGATGGGAGACGAAAGAAATTTATTCGATCTGAACACCCTTGAAAAATTACATCTTACAAGTAAGTACTTTGAAGCATATAGGAAAATGAATGATAACAATGGGTTAAAATATTGGAAGGCAGAACACCAGGTGGTAACAGCGTTTATAGCGGAACTTACTATGAAAAATCCAGTATTTCTAAGGGTTTGAGCATATAAAAACTC
>DYKL01000343.1 GCA_020722645.1 Acetofilamentum sp.
GCAGTTTTTTCTTAGCTATCGCCTGTAAAACCTGAAAAGTTGTAAGTAAGTTCCTATTAAATTTTAAAATTTTGCAACTTAAACTAAGTTTGAAAATCTATATTATTGTTCATTTTTTAACAAATTAATTCAATTTTTATGAAAAGATTATATTTTTTAATTTGCCTTTTATTATTTGTGTCATTTATTAGTGCGCAAGATATTGAAAATATTTTGCCAAATAAAAACGCATCACATACTATGACTCCGGAAGAAAAAGAATTGATGAAAACTTATCAAAGAGATTTTCAAGAGACAGACCCACCAACTGGCGAAGTAAGAAATATAGCAGAATGGGAACCGATGGAAACAGTTTTTATTGCTTATGTTAATGGATTTGGTGTACCATATTCCCTGATAGCAGATATTTCTAATTACTCTCATGTTACCATTTTAGCTGACGCTTCTGACCATAGTTATATTAGTAATCAACTATCTAATAATGGTGTTAATATGTCGAACTGCAGTTTTATTGATCATCAAACTGACAGATGGTGGACAAGGGATTATAGTCCTTGGTGTATTGCTGTTGATAATCAAGAAGTTGCACTTGTAGATTTTGAATACAACAGACCTGACAGACCAAATGATGACGCAACACCAAGCGTTGTAGCAGCAAATTTAGGAGTAGATTACTATGGAATGGCTGTTGTCCATACAGGTGGTAATTATATGACCGATGGATACGGAGTTTCTGCCTCTACAACTCTTGTTTATGATGAAAACACAATTTCTAACGCACAGCTAAATCAAAAAATGGAAGATTATCTGGGTATAACCACATATCACACATTATCAGATCCAATGGACGATTATATTGAACACATTGATTGCTGGGGAAAATATCTTGACGTTGATAAAATACTAATTACCGAAGTACCTGTAAGCGATTACAGGTATGACGATTTTGAAGCTTGTGCAGATTATTTTGCAAATCAAAACTGTTCTTTTGGTTATCCTTACAACGTTTACAGAGTAAAAGCTTATGATGATTATTATGATGATAAAAATCCATACACCAATTCATTGATTTTTAACGGAAAAGTATTTGTTCCGCAGACATCTTCTATTTGGGACGATGATGCCTTAGCCGTTTACGAAGAAGCAATGCCCGGATATGACATTATTGGTGTTTATGCTTCCGGTGCTTCATGGTACAATACAGATGCGCTTCACTGTAGAACTCATGGATTCGCTGACAGAGATATGCTTTTTATTAAACATTTTCCGGTTTACGGAATTCACGAACAATCAGAACCATTTGAAATAACTGCTGATGTTTACTCTTATGCAGGTAATTCTCTGGCTAATGGATTTCCGAAGCTTCATTACAAAATTGATGATTCTACTTATCACAGCGTTGTTATGACACTTTCAGGAACAAATACCTACTCGGCTCAAATTCCTTCTTATTACGGTGAACATATTATTTCTTATTATATTGAAGCACAAGATGAAACGGGTAGAAAACAGAAAAACAGAATCATGGGAGATGCTGATCCTTATACTTTTACATCAAGAAATTATGAAGTCAGCGTTGAAAAAATTAAGATAGAGAACGAAGTAAAATTGTATCCGAATCCAAACTCAGGACGTTTTTATCTGCAGTTTAATTTTGTTGAACCACAACAAGTTACAATTGAAATACAAAATTTATCCGGTCAGATTATTTATTCTGAGCAAAAAAACATAAATACTTTTGCAGAAGTTGCATACATCAATCTGACAAATATTTCTACAGGCGTTTATATTGTCAATACAAAGACACAAACAGAAACTTTTGTTTCAAAACTGATAATCAGATAATTATAAGTTAAGCACTCATCAACTTTTTCAGTTTTTGAGTGCTTATTTCCAAGGGATATAAATTTTATCAAGTAATTCCTGATATTCGTATTCTGCCTCACTTTGAAAAGTAATACCGCCGCCGCTTTTGTAAAAAAGTTTATTCCCTTTTCTTTCGATAAAACGAATCATAACGCAAGAATCAATGTTTTCGCCGTCAAAGATACCCGCAATGCCTGTATAATACCCCCTTTTGTAATTTTCGGCAGTTTTGATTATTTGTACTGTCTTTTTTTTGGGAGCTCCGCTAATTGACCCAGCCGGAAGCAAACTGAAAATTATTTCGCCCAAATTTTTGTAAAAATCAGCTGGCAAATCACCTGAGATTTGAGAACTCATTTGTAATAAATTTTTATTAGATGAACTGATTTTGTCTATATAACGAAATTTGTCCACTTTAACATTTTTGGCGACAATATTCAGGTCATTTCTTATTAAATCAACTATTGTATAATGTTCGGCTGTTTCTTTTTTATTTTGCAAAAGCTGACTTTCTGCATTTGGCAAATCAGCATCAATAGTACCTTTCATCGGGAATGAAAAAATTTTACCTTTATTTATCTGAATAAAAATTTCAGGTGAAAAAAAAGTGAATCGGTTTTTGTACAATAGTTTGTATTTTGCTTTGCTGATGAAAAAAATATCTTTTAAACTTAAATTTGTAATCAACTCGGTTTGATAAGTCAGGTTAGTTAAATAACTGTTACCCAGCAATATGTTCTTTTTGACATAATCAAATGCTTTTTTATAATCTTCAAAAACCAGCGGAATAAAATTTATTTTTGGCAGAGAAACTATTTCGGAAATGTTATAGTTTTTTATATCATTAAAATTAAATAAAAGTTCTTCGGGGTTTATTTTGGAAAGCTCAATCACTATTGGATTCAACATTTCAAAATCAATAATAAACAAAAATTGTTTTTTTTCTGACGCTAATTTGTTTATTTTATTAATAATTAACTGATTATGTTTATTGTCCATCAAGCCAAAAGTAAAAATATTTAATTAGTTTTGTCAAAATTTTTCTGAAAATAAACCGTGAAAGTTTTACTGATAGACAATTATGATTCATTCACATATAATTTGTCGCAATTATTATACGAAAGCAATTTATGTGATTTTGATATAGTCAAAAATGATAAAATAGACTTTGATGACGTCAATTATTACGATAAAATTTTATTATCACCCGGAGCGGGAATACCTTCGGAAGCCGGAAAAATGATGAAACTGATAAAACATTTCCACACTAATAAATCTATTCTTGGAATTTGTCTGGGAATGCAGGCTATTGCCGAGTTTTTTGGTGGTACTCTATACAATTTACCTAAAGTCTATCACGGAATAAAACAAAGAATCAAAATTGATAATACTGAAAAAATTTTTACAGGAATGCAAGAAATTCAGTATGTCGGACTATACCATTCTTGGGCTGTTTTAGATAAAAATCTACCGGAAAGCCTTAAAATCACAGCTATTTCAGACGACAACATAATTATGGGCTTAAAACACAAAATATATGATGTCAATGGTGTTCAATTTCACCCCGAATCATATATTACTGAAAACGGTAAAAAAATGATAGAAAATTGGTTGAGATAAATCCTATAAGGTGAGGACACCTTACAGGGCGAAAAGAGGTGAGGACACCTTATAGGGCGAAAAGAGGTGAGGACACCTTATAGGGCGAAAAGAGGTGAGGACACCTTACAGGGCGAAGCATGGGCGGCAACACGAAGCAAAGGCACATTTTTTAGGGCTAAGTACGAAAG
>DYKL01000344.1 GCA_020722645.1 Acetofilamentum sp.
AGAATGAAAATAATTATAAACCAACAACTTACAAAATTATTTACACATGAAATAGATACATTAAATAGATTAGTCGTGATATTTCTTGAAAGTGTTAAATTAAGAGCCAAAAACAGAATGGATATTACAATGGATTTTTGGCGAGAGAATGTTGATAAAATTCTTGAATTTCAGTATAAAAAGATATTGACAAATGTGGGTTCAATAAGTAAAACTGATATGGAAAAACACGTAAGAGAAATTTATTCTGATTTTGACAAACGATGAAAAGAATACGAAGCCATACAATCAGACAAAGATGATATTGAAGAATTGAAACAAATTGAAAATGAGATAAAAAAGAAAGATTAATACCCACAACAGCAGTTTGGTCGTTAGTCTTGCAGGTAGCGGCTATCTCAGAATATTTCGTGGGCTTCGCCTACTCCCTCCACAAGCCACCTGCAAGCCCTTACTGCATATAGCATAGACTGTTAGCAGCAACAAAAACAGACAATATAAAAATACCTACAAATAGGTATATAAACTAAATAAAAACTATTTACCTTTGCACCGTAATTTAAAAGTGAATGATATTTTTTAGAAAAATACAAAAATATATAAGTATGGTTTTATTGTTTGCATTATTAACAGTAATGTACAACAATATTACTAACCAGCACAGACATTTGTTGCCAAACGGGCAAATAATTGTGCATGCTCACCCATTTACTAAAAATGATGGTAAGGTACCACAAAAACAGCATACTCACAATTCCAATCAACTACTTTTTATTTCGCTGATAAATAATTTATTTACATTTTTACTTTTAGTATCTTTTGTACTTAGGTTTATCCAAAAAATTACAAAAAAACAGATAATTCTGTTTAATGAAAATAGCACGTTTTTATTTCCAATAGTTCATTATCAACTACGAGCACCGCCTATCAATTAATTCCAACATTTTTTACTATTTTTTTATTTACACGGTTAAATTTTTTCCGGCATAATTGCTTCATTTTTTTATTTCTAAAAAATGAAAGAGGGAGAGTTATGCAAAAAAATCAATTCAAATAAAGTTTAATTTATAAAATTTTTTAAAATGGAATTAATTGATAAAAAACAAGATATTCAAGGTATTAGATACCTTATGGCAGGTACTTTCAATCTTATTACGGAAGATTGGCAGCAAAAAAAAGTTTCAGAATTAGAAAAAAAATCAAAAAAAGTAAATTCTGAAAGTTCAATAAAAATTAAAGGTTCAAACATTCTAAAAATAAATACACTTATAATTTTTTTTCTATTCATTTTTAATGGTATTTTGAATGCACAGCAAGCTCCAACCGATGCCAATATTTTTGGTCATGTTACTTGTTGCGGAGGTCATTTGCCACTTTCTACAATAACAATTGAAGGTACAACTATCGGTACAGTAACTGATAACACCGGACATTATAAATTAGTGAACCTACCCGAAGGAACATTCACGCTGAAAGTTCAAGCTATTGGTTACAAGTCGAAAACACAAGAAGTAACAACCAAAGCAGGTACTACATTAGAAATAAATTTTGATATTGAAGAAGACGCTGTTTCATTGGAACAAGTTGTTGTAAGTTCTAACCGTAATGAAGTCAGCCGTAAAGATGCAACAACAATAGTTAATACAATTACACCAAAACTATTCGAAACAACCAATTCGGTTTGCTTGGCACAAGGTTTGAGTTTTCAACCCGGATTGAGAGTGGAAACAAATTGCCAAAATTGTGGTTTTCAGCAAGTTCGTATCAACGGTTTGGACGGACCTTACACTCAAATTTTAATCGACAGTAGGGCAATTTTTAGTGCTTTGTCGGGCGTTTACGGAATTGAACAAATTCCTGCAAATATGATTGAACGTGTGGAAGTTGTACGTGGTGGTGGTTCGGCTTTGTTTGGCTCAAATGCTATTGCCGGAACTGTTAATATCATTACAAAAGAACCGAATTACAACTCGTTTCAAATTGCTTCGGACTTGTCGGTTATTGATAAAAATTCGATGGAGAAAACAGTAAATCTCAATACGTCAATCATTTCAGACGATAATAAAGCCGGTATTACCATGTTTGGTTCGATGCGTAATCGCGATTATTATGATGCAAACGGCGATGGCTTTTCAGAAATAGGGATTTTAAAAAATTCAACTTTTGGATTTAGGTCGTTCTTTAAACCGACAAACTATTCTAAAATTATCGTGGAATATCATAATTTGAATGAATTTAGACGCGGAGGCAACAAATTTGACCTGCAACCTCACGAAACCGACATTACCGAACAATTAAAACATACAATTAATGCCGGCGGTTTAACTTATAACTTACTGTCTAAAAATTACAAATCGAAATTATCGTTATATACTTCCGCTCAGCAAACCCAAAGACAAAGTTATTACGGCGCACAACAAGATGCAAATGCCTACGGACACACTGATGATTTGGCTTTTGTTGCCGGTTCGCAATACGATTATAACTTCACAAAATTTTTGTTTGCCCCTTCAACTTTAACAACCGGTTTGGAATATCAATTGAATAATTTGCACGACCAAATGCCCGGTTACAACCGTGATTTAAAGCAAGATGTGAATATTATCGGTTATTACCTTCAAAATGAATGGAAAACCGGAAAACTCAATTTTTTGATTGGTGCAAGAGCCGACAAACATAATTTAATCGAAAATGTAATTATCAGTCCAAGAGCCAATTTATTGTATAAAATAACAGATAATTTTTCTACACGACTTACATATTCAAAAGGATTTCGCGCACCGCAAGCATTCGATGAAGATTTGCACATTATGGCAGTGGCAGGCGAAGTGATGATTATTCAACTTGCTGATAACTTAAAAACCGAAACATCAAGCACTTATGGCGGTTCTTTCGATTTTTATTTTGATGTTCTCGGTTTACAAACCAATTTACTGATAGAAGGTTTTTACACAACACTGAAAGATGTATTTGTTCTTGAAGAAATTGGCACCGATACACAAGGCAATTTACTTTTTGAACGCCGTAACGGTTCGGGTGCAGAAGTTTACGGTTTAAATGCCGAACTTCGCACAGTATTTTCAAAATATTTACAACTTCAAATGGGCTTTACTTCACAAAAAAGCAAATATTCAAAACCTGAACAATGGTCTGATGATGAATCAATAGCACCCACAAAATACTTATTGAGAACTCCCAATAATTACGGATATTTTACTTTGAATTTCAATCCGATTAAATCATCTAATGTTTCATTATCAGGTGTTTATACAGGAAAAATGTATGTCCCTCATTTTGCAGGATATATCGAAAATGACAGAATGGAAGAAAGTCCTGATTTTATGGAATTAAATTTTAAAGTGGCACAAAATTTCAAAATTGGTACAACAATACAATTGCAAATAAATGGCGGTGTTCAGAATATTTTGAACAGTTACCAAACAGATTTTGACAAAGGAACATTTCGAGATGCAGGATACATCTACGGACCAACTCGCCCGCGAACATTTTTTGTCGGGATAAAAATAGGTACAAACTTATAAATGAGTCAGGTCTAAAAAGCCTGTTTAATTTTAGTTTAAAACGGATGTTTGCCCGAAAAAACAAGTTAAGTCTCTGTAAATAAATAAAAT
>DYKL01000345.1 GCA_020722645.1 Acetofilamentum sp.
TTGAAATAATTTTTTTAAAATGATATTATAATAGTATGAAAAAGAGTGTATTAGCAACAGTAGGTCACCCTTAAGGGTGACCTACTGTAATACTGTTTCTCGTGATAATAATTATAAAAAAGTTATTGATAATTTTGATTTTGAAATAACAGAGATTAAAAAGCAGACAGAATCCACAACACAACCAGAAATTGTTAAATATAAAAGTGATGATGAAATGTTTGAAGAGATACAGAGTAAGTATAAATTAATTAAAGACCCCTATGAAAAAAAAGATTTTCTAAATTCTATTTTGCATAAAAAAGAATATATTCTCCTCAGACCCAGAATTGCACAAATGTTATCAGAATTGGATAATTATTTAATGGAATTAAAGAAAAATGAATTGATGAATAAAATAAAAAAAGAAATGGATTCCAAAAAAACAAATGACCAGAAGAGACAGGTTCTGTTTGATGTGTTAAAGAATATGGAATTTAAACCCATACATAATCAGGTTCGTGAAATATTAAAACTTTTAAGATGATTTCTATATATAAAATATGCCTCGCTTCGCTCGGCAAAAGGATTCAAGGAATCAAAGAATCAAGGATTCAAGTGGAAAAAATTCCTGGTAAACTTGAAAAATGCGGTTTGGTTCGGTATATGACAGGCGTTTTGCTTGTCCTCAAAAAATCTCTAAAATGGTTTTTGTCATTCCTGCGAAAGCAGGAATCCAGATAATTATCTACTATAATAATAGATCCCCGCTGGAGTTTACCCCGTACTTTGATACGGGGCTGGAATGACAAATTCGCAAATTTCTACAAATTGGCAGATTGACTGTATACTCTTTACACACTTATCCAAATTCCGATACGGTAAAATAACCGCCAGAGCGCTTATTTTTCATAGGGACATCCGGCACCTCTTGATGTTCGGCGACATATGTAGGGAACAGGCATGCCTGTTCCCTATTTGTCGCCTCACTGTCGACAGTTTGGGGAATTTCGCAAAACTCCCCAAACCCGCTATAAACCGTATCGGAATTTGTTTTAAAATTCCGATACGGTAAAATTTGCCCTTTTTTGATTTTTTTGTTTAGAGGACTGTAACTTATAACCCGAACTTGTAACCTACAAGAATGGAAATAGCATTACCAGTATCTTTTGGTAGCTCGCCAGTAAATCCTTCTGATGCTTTATTAATATTTGACAATCCAAGAGTATATGACGCACTAATTATAAAATTTGATATTTCAACACCAGCACCAAATGTAAGCCCAAAATAAGTTGATTCTGTGTAATCTTTCACATCTGTTTCCACATCCATTACTGTTGTCCCATCTTCCTCTACCTTACTTTTAATTTTTGAACTTAGAAGGAAACCAAGTGAAGGACCGGCACCAATAGCAAATTTTGTAGGACCAGTACCAAAAACGGCTTTACCAAGAACTGGTAATATAAGATAATCCACTGCCCTTGTTATTGTTCCTACCACTCCGGCTTCTTCCATTTTCCATTTACATCCCAGTTGGGAATAATACAACCCAGTTTCTATAGCAAATGAACCAAATCCAAATTCAGCTCCTAAGCCACCACAAATTCCCATTTTCATGGGTTGGTCAAATCCGGCTTCTTTCAACTCATCAGCCGTATCACCGCTCATACTCGAAAGGTTTAAACCAGCTTTTGGTATTAAGCTAATTTCTGCTGCCATTGATGGAATTGCCGAGGCTACTAATATTACAGCCACTGCAATAACAAATAACTTTTTCATTTTATTACCTCCTTTTTTTTAATTTAACAAGTAACAAGATAATTCTGCAGAATTTTTCTGTTACTGTTTAATAATATAATTTTTTTTTTAAATGTCAAGTAAAAAATAAAAAAATGTCAATTAAATTCTAAAAGTGCACTGTTTTATTAGGATTTAAATTCTAAAAGTGCACTCCTCTTTTCTCTTATTTTTTAATAAAAATAGCAGTAAAAGTTGTGGGAAGTGTGAAAAACTCTCTTTGAGTTTTCCAAGCCTTGTGGTAAACTCTTCTGAGTTTTCCACAAGGCGTCACTTTCCACAACTTTCTTCTCTTTATTATCTACTTTTATATTTTTTATAAATATCCCTTTTGTTTTTTATATAGTATCTCCAAAATTTATAATTTGGAGGTTATTTATTATGACTAAACAATTACACAAAAAATTTTCCGATGACTTTGTTAAATCCATTTTCCAAAAGTATTTAAAAGGACTTTTATCTACTAAACAAGTCCTTTATTATTTAGGGATTAAAAGAAGAAAATTTTTTATTTTAGTAAAATCTTATAAAAATAATCCTGATACCTTTTCTATTCAGCACAAAGGTACATCTCATAATAAAATTTCTATTGAATGTGAAAAAGTTATTCTTGATGAATTAAAAAAAGAGAAAGAATTAATTATTGATAACAAAGAGATTCCAACGAAAAACTATAACTATACCTACCTGAGAGATCAAATCTATAAAAACTATAATATGAAGGTATCAACACCCACCATTATTAAGAGAGCCAAACAACATGATTTTTATATTCCTAAAAAAGAACATACTAAACATGATAGAGAAGTAATAACAAATTATCCTGGCGAATTAATACAACATGATTCTTCTTATCATAAATTTTCATATCATGCTGACAGTAAATGGTATCTTATTACATCGCTTGATGATTATTCTAGGTATCTGTTATATGCTAAATTATTAAAAAAAGAGACATCCTGGGCACATATTTTAGCTTTGGAAAGCGTTATTTTGAACTTTGGTATACCCTTAAGCTATTATGTGGATTGTCATAGGATATTTCGTTTTGTACAAGGTCGGGATAGTATCTGGCGTAATCACAGGAAGATAACAGATGAATCTAATCCTCAATGGAAGTAAGTATTACAAGATTTAAACATTGATATGCGAAAGATAAAATTGAGAGACCATATCAATGGTTACAGGATCGTTTAGTCAGAACTTGTACGAGAGAGAATATTAAAGATATAGAAAAAGCACAGGTTATATTAGATGATGAAGTTACACGATATAATAATAGACAAGTTCATAGTACAACAAAAGAAATACCTGCGATTCGATTTCATAATGCTATTGAATCGAATAAAAGTTTATTTCGGGAATTTAAAGTGCCCCAACCTTATGAAAGCAGCAAAGATATATTTTGTTTAAGGTTAGAGAAAATAGTGGATGCTTATCATAAAGTATATTTAAACAATTATCCATATATATGTAAAAGGAGTACCATTAAGAGATAAAGTCCAGATAAGAATAATACCGGATGTGACAAAGGGAATAACAGAATTAAGATTTTGGTATAGAAATAAACTTGTAGATAAACAAATTATTAAAGACAATCCAACATAATATTTTAGTACATCGATGCCAAATAGAAATTTGTTATGCACAAAGAAAGATGATTGAAATAAGAAAAATCTCAATTTTCTTTAATACTTAAACTTAATTTTTTACTATAATTATTAAGTGCACTTTTAGATTTTACAGAGTGCACTTTTAGAATTTTGCTAACACTACTTTTTTTGTCATCCATTTTTGAAAAAATATTCTTGAAATAATTTTTTAAAATGATATTATAATAGTA
>DYKL01000346.1 GCA_020722645.1 Acetofilamentum sp.
GAATGATGAATAACGAATAATGAATGATGAATAATGAATGATGATTGATGAATAATACAACAATACAACAATTTAGCAATGTAATAATATAACAACATAACGATATAACAATGAAAGGTGATAAGTTTACAAGAAAATATTAAAGAAATATTTGATTTAAAAGACGAAGATTATGACAAAATTAAATTGCTTTTTTTATATTCTTTTGCATTAGGTCTTTTCATTGCTTTTTATTTCGTTCCTGCCAACTCACAATTTCTGGAAAATTTCGGACATCAGGAACTTCCTTATGCTTATATAATTTCCGGAGTTGTCGGAATAATATCAATTTCATTTTATTCTTACATCCAAAGAAAAAAACACAGCAAAATACTTTTTTTATCTGCAGTAATATTAATGCTTTTTATTGCTCTTGTTTCCAGGGTTTTTCTTCTTATTTTAGACAAAAATTATTTCGGATTTTCAACCGATTTAATTATACTATTCAGAAAATACCTTTCATTTTTTGTGTTTATTTGGGCTTGGCCCTTTATCGCTCTTGTTGCAACAATTACAGGTGGTCTTGCTTTGCGGTTGTTCAATCTGATGCAGGTTAAAAAATACTACGGACTGATAAATCTGGGTGGGGTGCTTGCTGCAACTATCAGTTATTTTACAATTTCGTTTATTGTCAAACTAATAGGAAAACAGTACAATTTAATAATGATAGGCTCTTTGGGGCTTATTACAGCATTTTTTTTACTTTTTTATATTTACAAAAAATTTCCTGAAAAAAGAGCCGACAACATCGACGATATTGAAAAAGATGATAAAAAAATATCATCATCAATTGTAAAAAATAAATTTATACTTTTCATTCTGATAGGAGCTTTGTTATCGGCAGTGATAATTTACATAACCGATTACGGTTTTTTAATTACTATCAAATCAAACGGCGATTTGTTTTCAAGTCCGCTAGCCGTTGCCAAATTTTTATCTACTGTTTATGCCGGTTTAAAAGTGGGCGAACTTCTGATTTCTTTGCTTTCGGGCAGAATATTGACAAAAGGCGGTATGCGTTTGGGATTGGTCAGCTTGTCTATTTTTGTTACTACTTTGTTGGTTTTTGCTTTTGCAAGTGCCGAAATTTTCGGACAAACTACATTCTTCTTTTTAGGCTTTATCACTGCAAATAAAATGCTCGAAAGAATTATCAGAAGAGGCGTTGATGACCCTGCTTTTAACGTTCTGTATCAAACCCTGCCTGATAATCAGAAATTGTCTATTCAGACAAGGGTAGGGGTAGTTCAGCAAATTTCAATTGCAATAGCAGGAATTTTTCTGTTGATTGTTAATTTCGCTTTACATAGTAGCGGTTCTGATTTTAAAATAATTTATTATCCTTTATATGCCCTGCCAATTCTATTGCTGGCGATATTCATCGCTTTTAGGTTATACCGAAAATACAAACAACGAATTACAGACATTTTGGCTGAAAAGAAATTGTTTAAATTTGATTACAGCGAAAAAGATGTTTTTGCATCAGATATACTGCAAAAATTTATACTTAGTGATGATATTGAAACTGCAAAATTCAGCACTGTTGTTTTATCAGAAACAAATCCTGTGGCTTTGGAAAATTATGCAGGTTTTTTATTGAAAATTGATGATACAATTATCAGAAAATCTGTTTTGAACAATATTGACAGCACTTACAACGAAAAAATAGTTGACGTTATTGAAGAAATAGGCAATAAAATTGGTTTTAAAGAAAAAGAGCTAAGAAAATTGATACTTTCTGCATTGTTTAAACTTGAATACTCAGAACTCATTGGTTTAGGAAAAGATAATATTTTGCATTTCGCAGCAAGCCAAAACGAAAAAGATAATATCAAAGCAGCTAAATTTTTGGTTAAAAATTCTTTTTTCAGAGACGAAAAAGTTATTTTGCAGTTGCTCGACTCCAAATATAAAAATGTAAAAACTGTTGCTGTTAAAATTGCCGCAAAACGCAAAAATAAAGAACTTTGGTCAAAATTAATCAGTTTTTTAGACGATACAAGATATAATAATTTATTAATATCTAAATTAGTTGAAATAGGTGAGGATATTTTGCCGGATTTAAACGAATATTTCAACAAACAGCAAGATACCAAAATATTAGCCAAAATAATACAGATTCTTGCAAAAATTGGCACGTACAAAGCTCAGATTCAGTTAATTTCTTATTTGAATTATCCTAACCGAGAAATACAAGATGATGTTATAAACGCTCTTTATTATTCGGGTTTTAAAGCTAATGAACAAAATATTGCGATTATCAGAGAAAAAATAAAATTTATTGTAGAAAATTTGATGTGGTTTATGGTTACAATTAAGGATTTATCAAAAGAAAAAAACACATTAAGACTTATTCAGGCGCTTGATTTAGAGAGAATAAATAGCTTGGAACAGTTGTTTATGCTTTTGTCCTTTACTCGGTCTTCGGAAATTGTGGAACTTATCAAAATAAACATTATAGGAGAAAATACAATTTTTGCTATCGAACTGATTGATATTTTTATTGAACAGGATATTAAAAAAATTCTTATTCCTTTATTTGAACCAATCAGTTTAAGTAAAAAAATCAGATTGCTGAAGCCTTATTTTACAATCAAACACTTAGATTTTGAAAAAAGACTTGCCGATATTGTTTTAACTGATGTTACCAAAGTTGATATCTGGTCAAAGGCAAAAGCTCTTGAATTGATTGCGAAATTGGTTGCTGATAAAGATTTATCCGAAAATATCCCTGAAATTGATGAGATTGATGAAGTCGAAATATGGACAGAAGATTATATAAACAAAATTAAAAATAATTACGAAATTAAAAATCTTTCAAATATACTCTGGATAAGCTTGCTTCACCCGTCTGAACTGATTTTTACCACAACTATGAAAATGCTTTTCGACAGAAAAATTGAAGGTTTAGGTAAAATTGTTTCTAAATTATCTGAAAAAAAGAGATTAACATACAAACGTTTGATAAATTCGTTGGAACTTGTTCCCGACAAAATCAGGGATTTACGCAGAGTTTATCTTTTTTACTCTGTACCCGAAAAATCATTGTTGCGACTTGCCGATATTATTCAACAACAAAAAGTAAATCAAGGTAATGATATTTCTTTTTTCAAAAATGACGAAGAAAATATTTTTATCCTCGTTAAAGGAAAATTAACTTGCAAAGGAAAAAACGAAGTTGTCAGCTTTAACAAAAACAGTATCATTATCAGAGGCTTGAACGCACCGCAAGATGCTGATTTTCTAACAGCCGAAATACAATCAATTGTTGTAAAAATTGACAGATTTAAGTTTTTTAATCTCTTGGCTTCTAATAACGAATTAGTTAAGAATTTGTTTAAAACTATGAAATTCTAAATTAGTTTGTAAAGTTCATAAAGTTGAAACAATGAAACAAAACGTCATAGGTAGGTACAACGTCTCTGCGAGGCAGACCCTTACGAAGAACCGGTTTGGGTTCGAGATTGCGTCGCAAAACGTCATTGCGAGGCACGAAGCAAAACGTCATTGCGAGGCACGAAGCAAA
>DYKL01000347.1 GCA_020722645.1 Acetofilamentum sp.
AATTAATTGTACAATGTGATTTTATTCACATTACTATTAATGCAAGCAAGTTGCTACCAGCAGGACTAATATACTGAATTTAATATGCCATATAATCCAACTGTTTAATTCATGTGCGAAACTTCAATATCAAGTAATCAATAATGAAACAATAAAGCAACGAAAGAATGCACTATCAAATTAAAGACAGTTTAGTTTACCTATTGATTTCAAATCAACTCCGATACCACCGCAAACTATAACGACAATTGTATGAAAATCATTCAAAATTTCATTTTTTTCATAAGCAACGGCTAATGAAGCACCACAAGCGGGTTCTACCAAAAATCTGTGATGATTAGCAAAATTTATGCAAGCACCCAATGCCTGTGAATCAGTAACTAACACGGATTTAATGACGTGTTTTTTGTCCCATTCCAATGTCTGTGCCGAGACAGTTTTGGCACCAAGACTTTTGGCAATACTGTCAATTTTATCAAGTGTTACAAGTTTTCGGGCTTTTTGAGATACATAAAATGATGCCGCTCCTTCCGTTTCCACAGCAATCACAGGGACATCGTTCCAATTGTTTCGGTGCAGACCTTCGACAACTCCGCACAGTAAACCTCCACCTCCGACAGACAAAATTATCGCATCGGGTTTATCTGTCTCGGCAGCTAATTCATCAACAATTGTAGCGTGTCCTTCCCAGATAATTTTATGGTCAAACGGAGAAACATATAAACCGTTTATTTCCTGTGCGAAATCTTTGGCAAATTTGTCGGTTTCGTCCCAAACATCACCTCTTACAAGCACTTTTGCTTTTAATTGCTCAATTTTTGCAATCGTATTAACCGGTGTGGTAGTCGGGACAAAAACAGTTGTTGAAATATTCAGCATTTTACCTGCATAAGCAGCCGCATATCCTGCATTTCCGCCTGAAGACGAAACAAAATGCTTTTTACCCTCTTCAACAGCTTTTTGACACAGCAAACCTATCCCTCTGATTTTAAAAGAACCTACAGGTTGAGTATTTTCAAGTTTCAACAAGACTTTTTTATCTGAAATTCTGCTCATTTCAGGCGACTCTATTAATGGTGTTTTTATGTGCAGCTGCATTTTTAATTGTTTTGTTTGTTATAAAATTCGCAAATCGATGTTAATCCGCATTTTTGACAAAGAGGTGTACGTGCCTTGCAAACATATCTGCCGTGAAGAATTAGCCAGTGGTGTGCAATTGCTCTTAAATCTTCGGGTATATATTTTACAAGTTGATTTTCGGTTTCTAATGGAGTTTTTGCGTTTTTTGTCAAACCTATTCTTGCTGAAACTCTGAAAACGTGTGTATCAACAGCGATAGCAGGTTTGTTGTAAACAACCGAAGCAATTACATTTGCCGATTTTCTGCCTATACCGGGCAATTTTTGCAGTTCATCTATGTCATCAGGGACTTCACCTTTAAATTTTTCGACTAAAATATCAGCCATTCCAACAAGATGTTTTGCTTTGTTATTTGGATATGAACAAGATTTGATATATTCAAAAACCTCTTGCTGATTAGATTTCTGAAGACTAAAAACATCAGGGAAGCGTTCAAAAAATGCAGGTGTAATTTTATTAACTCTTACGTCTGTACACTGTGCAGACAGAAGAACTGAAACTATTAATTCATAAGGATTTTTATAGTTCAACTCAGTTTCGGCAACAGGCATTGTCTTTTTAAAATAATCAATTACAAAGGAATACAATTCTTTTTTTGTCATTTTTAAAATTCTTTTTTGAGATTTTTGAAACAACAAATTTAGTTTTTTTATTATAAAAAAAATAAAAATCTAAACAGATTTGTTACAATTTAATTATTTTTGCGTAAAAAATGAAATATTCAAACAAAAAATTATAAAAAATGAAAAGAGAAAAAATATATATTTTTACGATTGCTTTTATTTTGGGGCTTGCAGGTGGTTTGATTTCATACCTGATTTTACCTAAAAAATCGCCGCAAAATATAACAGTTTACCAAAAAGAATCGGGAATACCGAATGTTCAACTGACACGGAATTTTAATACCTTAGAATTACCCGATTTTACCACACCTGCCGAAAAAGCAGTAAATGCAGTTGTTTATATCAAAACCGAATTCACTACAACCGACCCGATGTACTACTTTTTTTATGGTAATCAGGGGGACGAACCCGTTATTAAAGGCAGTGGCTCGGGAGTTATTATAAATCCCGACGGTTATATCGTAACAAATAATCACGTCATCGAAAATTCCGCTAATATAACTGTAACATTAAACGACAAAAGAGAATATCCGGCAGAGATAGTAGGAACCGACCCATCAACAGATTTGGCTTTGATAAAAATAGAAGCAGACAGTTTACCGACTATCCCTTTTGGTAATTCCGACGATTTGAAAGTTGGAGAGTGGGTGCTTGCAATCGGCAATCCATTTAATTTAACATCAACCGTAACAGCCGGAATTGTCAGTGCAAAAGCAAGAGACATAAGTATTATGAAAAAACAATATGCCATAGAATCTTTTATTCAGACAGATGCGGCAGTAAATCCGGGAAACAGTGGAGGTGCATTAATTAACATAAGCGGACAATTAGTTGGGATTAACTCTGCAATCGCTTCTCCGACAGGTAGTTATGCCGGATATTCTTTTGCAATTCCTTCAAGTATTGTTCAAAAAGTTGTTGCTGATATTATGAAATTCGGCAATGTTCAAAGGGCTTTTCTGGGTGTAAAAATTGCTGATGTTGATAAAAATTTGGCTGATAAATTTAATTTGCCTGATTTAAAAGGTGTTTTTGTAAGTTCAGTTACAGACGACGGTGCCGCCAAAGAAGCCGGCATTGAAGCCGGTGATGTTATATTAAAATTCGAAGGAATTGATGTTACCGAAGTCTCTCAACTGCTTGATTTAATTGGACGTTACAGACCGGGTGATATTGTTGTCCTTACAATCAGACGAGATGACAAAACAGAAGACTACAACGTTACATTGAAAAACGAAAAAGGAGGAACCGAAAATATTGTAGAAGAAACAAAGGGAATTTTTGGTGCTTCTTTTGAAGATTTGACAAAAGAAGAAAGAAAATATTACGGGTTGAAAAACGGAGTTAAAGTTTCGGCAATTTATCCGGGAAAATTTTTATCGGTTGGAGTTAAAAGAGGTTTTATAATCACAAAAATCAATAATCAAACCATTGAAACAGTCGAAGATGTTGAAAAAATACTGAAAAATGTCAAAGGAGGTGTATATATCGAAGGTTATGACCCGCGAACAGGCTCTAACCAATATTACGCCTTTTCGTCGGAATAATATCGATATGACTTTCAATATTGTCTAATTTCAGCTTCATCAAGTATTATACCGATTGATTTTTAATCCGTTTTTAAGAACTAAAATATAATAATTTAAGAACATTTTAAAATCATAGACTCATTCCATTTACAAAGTCGAGTAGGCAAAGGGAATTTCACCCTAAGCCTCTATCAGAACCGTACATGAAACTCTCGCTTCATACGGCTCTTGTTATTCAATCATTACTGATTTGTGTTCAATTCATAAATC
>DYKL01000015.1 GCA_020722645.1 Acetofilamentum sp.
CATTTTTAAAATTTGTAATAAATGCTTAAATATAAATTTCTGCGATTTTGTATCAGACTCGAAGCAAGAGCACCGGTTGCCACATCTAATCCCGGTTCAGAATATTCTGTGTCTAATAAATTAAATGCAGTTAGCTGTAATGATAATCCTTTCAATATTTTGGGTGAAAATGTTATTGTTGAATTTAATAAAAAATATGGATTAAAAGTGTCTTTATTTGTTGTTACTGTAGTATTTTCTCCTGTAAATCTTTTCCCGACAAAATTAGTTCTGATGTCAAAACAAAGTACTTCTTTGAATGAATAATTAAAACCAAAATTTGCACGATGTTTTGCAATATCAGCAATTCTCAGCTTGTGAATATCGTTTCCTAAGCTGTCTGTATAAATATTTCCATAAGCATCTTTTGGGTCTATTGCAAAAGGGTCTGTGTAAGTGTAATTTGCATAGAAGTCAATTTTTTTGATTTTCCAAGATGCAAAGCCATTTATACCGTATATTTGAGCTTGTCCGAGAGCCTGATTTTGACCAGTTTCTCTTCCATCGGGTAAAGTAACTTTAACTTCCTGAATAATATTGCTGTATAAAGAGTTATATGCTGAAATATTTATTATAAAATTATCTTTAAATATTTTGCCAATTGAAATTTCATAATTACTTACTCTTTCTGGTTGAAGAGTTGGATTTGGTAATTCTCTTTTTACAGGTGCAGTTGAATATTTTTCTTTATTAGTTGCATCTTTAAAAGCAGTTGCAAAAATTGCTTTAAAAATGAAGTCGGAGGGTGAAAATACCACTGCAACTCTTTCATTAAAAACACTACCGTAACCTTCAGTTCTTCTAACTACATTATAGTCATATCTTCCACCGAGAGTCAAGCTCAAATTAGGCAACAACTTCATGTCGGATTGCAAATAAAAGCCCATATCAGTAGCAAAAAAATAGTTCCCACCCGGAATATCAACCGAAGCAAAACCGCTTTGCTCTGCATCATCTTCAAAACCAAGTATATAATCACCTTGAATAGCACTATAACGTAGTTCAAATCCCGAAAGGATGTTGATTTTTTTTGTTAACTGATATAAAATTTTTGTTTCGTTTCTTACCTGATTTGATTTGTAAAACAGGTTTATAGTATCATAAAGAGGTGTATAACCCGAAAGCAGGTCAGTTAATGTTAATGAAGAAGAAAGATAATTGTCGCTTAAAGTAACTATACGGTTGTCATTGTCCATATAATGCATTTTGAAGCGAAGAAAGTTAGAAAAAAACAGTTTTTGATTAATATCTTTTTCGTATTTGACATAAAAAAATTGATGTGTCGGTCTCCATGATTGACCCTGATCAAAACCAACATAAGCTATATCATTGTACTGACTTCCCGGTCCTTCTGCTTTTTTCCAGTAATACCATCCTAATGTGAAATCGTAAATTTTTAATTTGGCATTTATTGAATAAGCTTCGGTTTTATCTGAAAAAGTAATTCTGTTTAAAACTTCGTTATCTAAGGCAAAAGCTCTTTGAACACCAGCTTCGGTAAGAATAATCTGATTACTGTCATTAACTTGATAGTATTGGTTGTCTGTGCCGTATTCTGCGATAAAATCTGATGCTTGTGCGGAATCTGTAATATCTAAAACAGAATGATATTCATGAGCCAGTTCGTCTGAAAAAACATTTGGTTCATAGTCGTGTTGTGGGTAAGAAGATAAGTCCTGTTCATCGGAGAAGAATGTCCTTCCTGAAATTGAAAATCCGATATTATGGTCTTTTGTCTGAAAAGCAAGAGTCCCGTCAAAATATTTTGTATTGTATGAACCATAACCGATTCTTAGGTTTCCGCCAAATATTTTGGTTGGTTGAATCATATCTTGAGGGGCTTTTGTAATTATATTTACAACACCCAAAAAGGCGTTTGAACCGTACATTGTTGAAGCAGGTCCGTAAACTATTTCCATTGCTTTTACGTTGCTCATTATCAATTGTCTTGACAAGTAAACATTACTTGACCAAAGGTCGTTATCTTCAACACCATCTATTAAAAATAGGGTCCTGTTAGTGTTTATTGACCTGTAACCCCTCTGATATACGTGTGTGTATAAGTTTCCGTTGCTCCTCGAAATATCAAAACCAGGGAAGTCGTGCAAGGGAGCCTCAAAGTCGTTGTAACCTCTTTCTTTTAATTGTTTGTCTGTTAGAACAGTAGCTGTTGCTGGAGCTAAATTTATGTCTTCCTCTTTTTTAGAGATTGAAACGACTATATTTTGTTGACTTTGTTTTTTTAATCCGTTAATAATTTCTATGAAACGTGGCGGGTCTGATAAGAAATACGGCTGGTATTTGGGATTTATTTCAAGGACTTTTTTTGCATTTGAAATTGCCGCACTATCTTGGTCGGTAGCTAAATAAGTTTTTGAAATTAGTCGGTAGAGTTCAATTTTCTGATTTTCGTCAGTTGTATTTAACAGACATTTTTGTGCAATTGATAATGCCTGTTCAAAATTTCCCTCCTCGTATTTCTGATTGGCTTCGTTAATTATGCTCCAATCACAATTCTGAGCTGAAATATTTTTTGGCAATATTAAAATAAAAAGTATTATAAAGAATATTATATTTTTCATTGTCTGTCTGTTTATAATTTAAAAATTTTCAGGTAAATCAGGTGAATAATCAATGCCTTCTCCAACGTACATTTGCCAGTTTTCAAAACTCATATTTTTTGTCAAATCACCTTTAACTTTTGTTTTTAAAATGTCAATATTAATAACTGTTTTTATAATATTTCCGGAGGCATCGGCAGAAATAATTTCATCTTGGTTTTTTGATAGAGAAATTGAGTAAATCCATGATAAATGTTCTGAAATAACGACTGGTTCTGCATTTAGGTTTTCAAAATTCCAAAGTTTGATTTTTTTATCCATACCCGAAGTTACTAAAAGATTGTTTTTAGGAGAAAAGATTATACCTGTAATTGAAGTATTATGAGCAAACCATTTTTTCTTTTCCGAATAATCTTTTTTTGAAATAATCTGAACAAGACCATTGTTGTAACCTATGAATATATCTCCATTTGGGTGTTGGAAAAGAATTGTCAATTTATCAAAACCTGTATTAAAATTTTTAATCGGACTCAAATCAGTCGAAGATAAAATATTAATATCTCCGCTTTGAGTTGCTGTAATAAAAGTTGAATTTTCAGGGTTAAATTCTGCTGCTACGTTTATTTTGTTTGTCTTATATTCCTTTACTTTTGATAAAATATTGTTATTAATATTCCATAAAACCACATTCCCGTCATAAGAAGTTGTAATAAATGATGTATCATTTGAAAAAGCAATGTCAGAAACAATATTTTCATGAACGAAAGCGGTCTGAGGTTTGTCGTTTGGATTAGAGGAATTCCACAAATATATTTCGCCTGTTTTACCACCTGCTACAATATATTTGCCGGAAGGGCTGAATTTGACACTTCTGTAGTTATTTGCGGCTATATTAGCCAAATTTGTAATTTTGTCTATGTTATTATAATCAAAAAGCATAAGACTTCCGTCATCTGATGCAGTGATAATAAGATTACCGTTTGGGTTAATGTCAATGCTTCTGATTGCATCAGTGTGAGTGCTGTGAACTTTATGAATGCTGCTTCCTATTTTCAGAAAAGCAGTATATACGTCTGAATCAAAACTTTGGTTACCATACAATTTATTAAAATAATATGCTTGGATAGCAAGTATATTAGGCAGATTTTTTTCTTCTTCCGTTAAATTTTGGGATTTCTGATTATCTTCAAAAATTTTGACAGATTTAACAGCTAATGTTTTAGAAACTGCTAATTTTCTGAGAGTATCAGTTTTTGCTTCTGAGTTTTCGGCTCTGAGCTTTTCGGCTTCTGCAAGAAGTTTCTGTTCTATTGCTTCATCTCTGAGTTTTTCAGCTTCAATTTGTAGCTTTAACGCCAAATCTCTTGATTTTTCTGCTTCATTTTTAGCTATAATGGCTTGTTGTCTTTGATAAAGAGCTTCTTTTTGTTGAGCAACGGCATATTGTTTTTGCTTTTCGGCAATCAGTCTGTTTTGCTCCGCAATATCTTGTTGTTGCATGGCAACAAGTTCAAGTGCCACAGCTTCTTTCCTTCTTTCTTCTGCAATTTTTGACTGATTTAAAGCCAGTTCCTGTTTTATGAGTGCCTCTTTTTCGCTTTGTTTTGCTTTAAATCTGAGGTTTAGAGCAACAATCATAAATAAAATTGAAATTAAGCTTGCTGAACCTAAAAATAATGCAATTAGTCTGGCTCGCTTTAATACTCTTTTTTGTTTTTCGGTTTTTGCGGCAATTGATCTTTCGTATTCTTTATTGCTATATAAAATGTAATTAACAACTCTGTCAAAAGCGGAGTCATAGCGGTTTGCCCACTCCTGATTAGGTCTGTCTTTTTCGAGCCAGTTTAGTGCAATTTGTAAATCCGGGTTAACCAGCAATCCGGTTTTACCTTCTTGATACAACTCAGATGAACGAGATATTCTGAGATAAACCTGAGCAGAATTTATTTCGTAATTAACCCATTCTGATAATCTTGTCCAAGCACTCATTATACTTTCGTGTGAAATATCAATGACTGTTTCGGGTGCAAGTTGGATATTTTGATTTGGCATAATGAAACTGCTTTCATCTGCTCTGAATTTATCCAATACTTCAATAAGTTCCATTTCCCTGAAACCGGTAATTTTCATAAGTTGCGAAAGTTTCTGTGGGCTTCGTGTGCTTCTTTCGTCGTTACCTCCGTATGTTAAAGCTCTGAAAGCTTTTTCAACAACTTTTTTCTGACTATCGTCAAATGAGTTGTAAATGTTTTCAGCGTGAACAGATAAAGCATTTTTAACTGTTCCGATTGATTTATAATGTTCTAATGCGATTTTGGGATTGTTTTGTGAATTTTGAAGCCAATAGTCCCATGTTCTCATTAAAGCGTGCTGAAGTACAGGCAAACTGATTTCTTCGTTGCTTATGTCTTCTCTAATAATTTCAATTAGGTCATTATCAAAAATTGCTCCTGCTTGTTCTGCCGGTTTTCTTATTGCATCTTCTTTTTGTTGCAATGTTAATTTCGGAAGCAGATAATGTCCTTTGTTAATCATTTGAGGAAGTCCCTTAAATACAGTACAATCACTTAAAAAATCAGACCTTAATGAAAGTATAACAAAAATATCTATTGATTTGCTTTTAGTTGCGCTAATGATATTTTGAATAAAAATCTCTGAATTTTCTTGAGCATTGCTTATGTTTTCGTTGTCTCTGTATCTGAAAATTTCTTCAAACTGGTCAATGTATATCAAAAATTTTTTATCAATTTTGAATTTGGAAAAAATTTGTTCGAAAGTATTTTCATTTCTGTACATTTCTGATACTTCTTTTTTTGCCTCTTTTCTATCAAAGCCGATTTTGATAAGAAATTCGGTAAATTTATCAACTAATTGTTTTATTGGGTTGTTGCCGGGGCGTAGAATCAAGTATTCAAGGTTTTTGAATTCTTCGATAAATTTGGGAATAATTCCGGCTTTAACAACTGATGATTTACCACTACCCGACGCTCCGGTGATTGCACAGAAGTGATTTTTTTTTATTATTTCGGAAAGTTCGTTTACTTGTGTTTCTCTCCCAAAAAACAAATGACTTTCTTCTATATTAAAACTTCTGATACCCGGGTATGGATTTTTAATATATTTATTTTGAGAATTATTCAACATTGAATGTTTTTTTTAGATGTATTTCAAAAAAAATACCGAAAATTAATATTCTCCAAAAATAATAATAAATTTTTGATAAATTGCTACATATTATCAAAAATATGAGTTTGGTCTAAAAAGACTGTTTATTTCAACTAAACTATATATATTCTTGATTATCAGTGTTTTAAAATTATTTTATAATTTACTTAAAATACATATTATCAACAATTCAACTTTATAGACCCTTACAGGGCAGGCTATCAACTTTATGAACTTTTTGAACTAACTTTAAATAATACTGGTTTAAACCTGTCGATTTTGTCGGTGGGGACACCGACAAAATCGTGTATTACCGACATTTCAGGTGTCCGCACCTGAAATTTCTACGGTTTTAAACCAAGACCCTTTAAATAATTGCTTAAATTCGCAAAACTTTATGAACTTTTGAAATGAAAAAATGTTTCTTCAATAAAAGATTCTTGTTGAAAATATATAATGTTCTTTATAATAACTGCTTCTTATGTCAGAAACAACCACACCTTTACTAGCAGAAGTGTGTACAAATTGATAACTGCCGATATAAATACCTGCGTGTGTAATAAATTTTTCTGTTTTATATGTATTTATAAAAAAAACCAAGTCGCCGGGCATAAGACTGTCAATATCAAGAATTATTTTTCCGTATCTCGAAATTTCTTCCGAATTGTGAGGTACGTTTATTCCGTTTTTTTTGAAGCAAATATATAGCAGTCCCGAACAATCAATACAAGAATGGTCTATACCACCCATACAATGAGGGGTGCCTAAAAAACTTTTTGCAGTATCTATTAATTGTTGAGGTTTTAATGAGTCTGTTTGAAGCGATAATTCTATTCCATTTTCTTTGAAAATATTTAATTTATTGCTAAAATTCAAATTCTCTTTGTTTTTTTCAACAAGTAAATCAAAATTGTTGATTTGAGAAGTACAATTTAAAGAAGAAAAGACAAATAAAGTCAGAATCAATTTTTTCATTTCAAATATTTTTTTGGTGTAACTTTAGTTAAAAAAAAAAATACTAAACATAAAAGGCGAAAAATGAGTTTTTTAAAAATGATGTAATGAGTTTATATTTAGCGTTTTAACTTTAAATAGTTGCGATGTTTGTTAATATTATCCTTCAATATAGCTAACTGAATATCATTTTTATTTATTTTTGCAAAGTTAAAAAAATAAGTTATATATTAAAAAACAATAAATCAGATGTATAGAACACACACTTGTGGGGAATTGCGTATCGGAAATATTGGTCAGGAAGTTGTATTGAGCGGTTGGGTTCAGAAAAATCGTGATTTAGGTGCAATGACTTTTATTGACTTGCGAGACAGATATGGAATTACTCAATTAGCTTTTAATATTGAGACCAACAAAGAATTAACGGAAAAAGCAAGAAAAATCGGACGTGAATATGTTATTCAAATTAAAGGTTTTGTTGTTGAAAGATACAGCAAAAATTCCAAAATTCCAACCGGAGATGTTGAAATTGATGTAAAAGAATTGACAATATTAAATAAATCAGAAGTACCACCTTTTACAATTGAAGATAATACTGACGGCGGTGAAGAAATACTGATGAAGTACAGATATTTGGATTTAAGAAGAAATTTTTTGCAACAAGCATTGATGCTAAGGTACAAAATGGCTATTGAAGTCAGGAATTATATGGATAAAGAAGGCTTTATTGATATCGAAACTCCTTTTTTAATAAAATCTACACCCGAAGGAGCAAGGGATTATGTTGTTCCGTCAAGAGTTCATCAAGGAAGCTTTTATGCGTTACCACAATCACCTCAGACATTTAAGCAACTTTTAATGATTGCCGGATTTGACAGATATTACCAGATTGTAAAATGTTTCAGAGATGAAGATTTAAGAGCAGACAGACAACCTGAATTTACGCAAATAGACTGCGAAATGTCCTTTGTTGAACAGGAAGATGTTATAAAAACTTTTGAAGGTTTAACAAAACATTTATTTAAAGTTTTCAAAAACATCGAATTTAAAGGAGATATTAAAAAAATGCCTTATTCTGAGGCAATTGAAAAGTACGGTTCAGATAAACCTGATTTACGTTTTGGTGTGGAAATTAACGAATTAACTCAATTTGCAAAAGGCAAAGATTTTAAAGTTTTTGAAGAATCGGAATATATAGGAGGGATATGCCTTAAGAATATTTCTGATACTTTCACAAGAAAATCTATTGACAACATTACTGAGTTTGTGAAAAAACCTCAAATTGGAGCAACCGGACTTGTTTGGGTAAGATATAACTCAGACGGTACTTTAAAATCTTCAATTGATAAATTTTATAATACAGATGATTTAAAAAAATGGGCAGGAGTTTTTAATGCTCAGCCTAATGATATAATTTTTATTGTTTCGGGACAAAAAAATAAATCTTTGAAAATATTAGGGGAGCTTCGTTTAGAACTTGCAAGACAGTTGAAATTATACAAAGAAAATGATTTTGCACCTTTATGGGTTGTTGATTTTCCGCTTTTGGAATGGGACGACGAAACAAAAAGATTTTATGCTATGCATCATCCATTCACATCTCCAAAAAATGAAGATATTGAATTATTAGAAACCAATCCTGCAAAGGTAAGAGCAAATGCTTATGATTTTGTTGTTAACGGAGTAGAGCTGGGAGGTGGTTCGATACGTATTCACGATAGTGATTTACAACAAAAAATGTTTAAATTGCTTGGCTTTACAGAAGAACAAGCAAACGAACAATTCGGATTTTTAATGAATGCCTTTAAATATGGAGCACCGCCACACGGGGGGATTGCTTTTGGTTTTGACAGAATGGTTGCAATTTTCAACAATTCAGAATCAATAAAAGACGTAATTGCATTTCCGAAAAATAATTCTGCAAAAGATGTTATGATTGAAAGCCCTTCTAATATAAGTGATGAACAACTTCAAGAATTGGGGCTTAAAGTAAATTTAAATCAATAAAATGCATCAGATAAAAGAGCTGTTAAAATCTATGTTATCGGCAACAATCAAGTGTCGTTCGGTTGCTGAAAGAATAAATTCAATCGAAGATATTAACAAATCGTTGGTTTTTGAGAATTTAATATCAAATTTACTTTTAATAAAAGATATTGAAGCAAAATTAGATAATGAAATAAAAGAAAAATTCAATTTAATTAATTGGGAAAAATTTGAAAAGTATGACAAGATTGTAATCAGTGATTTTAATAAGTTAGATGAAGAAATTATCTATAAAATTATTAAAGAAGAGTTACCAATTTTACAAAATAAGTTGGAAAAAATTATATTTTCATAAAATTTAGTATTTTTGTAACACAAAAATAAAATAAAAATCAACAGGTTAGGAAAATTTATGGATTTAACATTTAACATAAATTTGAATTTTTCGCTGTTCGGAGTAGTTATATTTGGTCTTTTGGTATGGGGCGGCTACAGAGGATTTAAAATCGGAAGCATTGTAATGGGTTTGTCATTATTTGCTTTAGTCGTAGCATTTGTCATTTGCAGTATAATTACAAAAACGGTTTACACATATTTTTTAAACCAAAGTTCATTGGTTCCTCACGTTTTCGGTTCTATTGCTCTTGGCTTATCTTTTATTGCCGCTATTTGGTTTTCATATATTATTTCAAAAGCTGTAAGAAGAAGAACACCCGGAAGTGAACACGATTTAACTGATAAAATAATAGGTGCAGCACTTGGTGTTTCAAAATTTTTTCTAATCATAGCTGTTTATTCAGTTGTTATTATAAATCTTGATAAAGCAGGCAATTTTTTACCACAACGTGAAAAAGAAAGCCATTTTATGAATGCTTCTGCATGGGTCATAACAAAGACAGTTAAACTTATCAAAATGGACAAACACGAAATCGGTCCGAATAATTATGTCCCCAACAATGGTGGCATTGATTTTAATAAAAATAACAACAATAGTAACTCAAACAACAATAATTCAAACGTAATTCAAGATATCAAAGACGAAAATTTTTAAATTATGCAAACAGTTTTAAGCGGGATAAGACCCACCGGAAATTTACATTTGGGAAATTATTTTGGTGCGGTAAAAAATTTTATTAAAATGCAGGAAGATAATAATTGTTTTTTCTTTATTGCAGATTATCACTCACTTACAACACATCCAAAACCTGACTCTTTACAAGAAAATGTTAAAAAAGTTCTCAGCGAGTATTTAGCCTGTGGACTTGACCCTGAAAAATCTACTATTTATATTCAAAGCGATTTACCGCAAGTAGCTGAATTATATTTGCTTTTGAATATGAATGCTTATGTCGGAGAATTGGAGAGAACTACAACTTTCAAAGAAAAAGTGAGAAAACAACCCGAGAATATAAATGCTGGATTATTGACTTATGCTGTTTTGATGGCTGCTGATATCCTAATTCATAATGCTCATAAAGTTCCTGTAGGAAAAGATCAGGAACAGCATCTTGAAATGACTAAAAAATTTGCTCGCAGGTTCAATCAGATATACGAAGTTGAATATTTTAACATCCCCGAAGCTTATAACTTTGGTTCTGAATTAGTTAAAGTACCCGGATTGGACGGAACCGGTAAAATGGGCAAATCAGAAGGAAATGCAATAAACCTTATTGATGAACCCGAACTTATCAGAAAGAAAGTTATGAAAGCTGTTACAGATGCAGGTCCTACATCACAAAATCAGCCCAAGCCCGAACCTATTGCAAATTTATTTTCTTTGATGAAATTGGTATCATCAAAAGAGACTATTGAATTTTTTGATGAAAAATATAATTCTTGCCAAATTAGATATGGTGATATGAAAAAGCAACTTGCCGAAGATATAATTATATTCACAACGCCAATCAGAGAACGAATATTAAATATATATAATGATAACGATTATTTGAAAAAAGTAGCTCAAACAGGTAAAGAAAAGGCATTTGCAAGCGGTGGTAAAACAATTAAAGAAGTCAGAGAAATAATTGGTTTCAAAACTTTCTAAATATATTAATTATGACAATTTTAGGTATCGGAATTTTTGTAATTTTTATTTATTTGTTAATAGGTGCATTAATAGGCTGGATTGCCGGTTTATTAATGAAAGGCAAAGGATTTGGCTTTTTTGGTAATATTGTAATTGCCATACTTGGCTCACTATTAGGTGGTTTTGTAACAAAACTTCTCGGAATTCATTTGGGTAGCTTTATAACTGCTGTATTGGGGGCAATTTTACTTTTGTTTTTAATAAATTTAGTCAGCAAAAAAAAGTAGCTATTCTTTCAGATTCCAGATTATTTTTTGTTCAGAGCCTTTTGAAAGTGTAATCTTTTTGTCATAAATATAAACCTTTTCAGGTTTTATGTGCTTAAAGTAATTACCTCCGTCCCATTGGTTGTTTGAATTTTCATCGTAATATAATTTGAGATGATATGTGCCGGGAATTACAAGTGCATCTTTTAAAATTTTGTCTGAATTTAATGTTTTAGTTTTGTATATTTCGTTGTTTTCGTCTTCGATAATTAAAACCGCCAGCCCTTTTTTTAACTCATAATAGCCAGTAGTGTCTTTTGTTTCGACACTGTCAAGCATTACCCAAATATTCTGCAGTTCGATTACAAGAATAGCATATTCTTCCGGAGCAAAAACCCTGAAGTTTAATTTGCAAGTGTCGTTTTGTTTATTGTAAATATCTGAAAAAGCAGCCGAATCAATATCAACAAAATATTCAAATCCTGCGGGATAATTACCCTTGATATTGTATTTACGGAGATGAATACTGTCTCTTTCAATTTCTAAGTTCAATGGTTGATATAAAGTAAGTTTTTTTTCTCTTCCAATTTCTTCAATGTCAACGTTTTCGATTTTTTCCACTTTGAGGTTCAATGTATCTGCAAGCCTTAATGTATCATTATGTTGGTTAATATCGAAATATTTGACTGAAAAAATAATATTGTTTAATCTTTTTACCCTTTCGTTATGAATATCTATAAAAATTGTATCTTTCAGAGTATTTGTTTTTATCGTGTACCATTTATTTAATGGGTTAAAGGAAAGTAATTTTAGTTCAGGAAGTTCAAGTAAAGGTTTTTTGAACCCGATAATAATTTTACTTCTAAATATGCGTCTGTTGTATGTAATTTTTTGCTTGTCAAAAACGTAGATTGCATTTACGGTATCATTGTAATTTATTTCTTTGCCGTTTAGCAATGTCATATCCTTCATCGAAAAAACAAATTTTAAAGTATCGTCGAATATTGCTTTTTTGTTTTTCAAATATATTTTCACAACATCTTTTTCAGGATAGACTGAAAAATCTTCGGGGCTATAATTCAATAATTCAATTTCGTGGTTTTTTGAAACAGTTTTCTGGAAATAAAATACAATGGTATCCTGAGATAATCTTGTGATTTTTTTTATCTTTTGAAAGGAAATGGGAACAATTAGTTCGGAATTGAGGTTCTGAATTTGGTTGAAAAAATATAGGTTATCATATTCAACCGTAAGAAAAATCGTATCTTGTTCGAGTATTTTTTTGTTTAAAATTTTACAATAAACTGTATCTTTTGTTTTATTAAAATTATATAAGTATGCAGAATCATTGTCAACAATGCCTTTGAAATTTAATGAAAAATTATTTGTTTGTCTCGAAAAAACAAATACGATACTATCAAAAGTAGGTCTGAAAAATGAAATTTTCTGATTTTTTTCATCTGTTACCAATGTATCAATAACTTTAAACAGTTTGACTTTTGAAGTGTCTATTTTTACTATTGGATTTGAAAAAATAATGCTAAAATGCTCAAAAATGCTGATATTTTCTTTAGGCTGATTTATTAAAAGCATTGATGAATCAGTAGAATAATCATAATCAGCGATATTTATCGTATCAGTTTTAAGCGTATAATTATTTGAGTAATACGAAATTAAAAATTTAAGACTGTCCACGTCAAAAAAATCCTGATTTTTAAACCAGATTGTGATTGAATCATTTGATGGAAATTTTTCAATAACGTGTTCAGAATATGGTTCGTCAGTATTTTTTAATGAAGAAACTGATACATAATCATTAATTAGTTGTTTTGTGAAAAATATTTTTACTGAGCCTTTGTTAACTCTTGTTTTTCTTTTTATTGCCTGATTTTCTCCCATTTCCGAATACATCAAAAGAGTTATATCATTTGGCAAAAATTCTGTGTATTTGCTCATAGTAATGGAATCTGCTTTGAGAGTATCTGAAAAAACAGAGTCTTGAATCAATTTTTTTACTACAGTTCCCGAATCTATTGTATCGAATCGTGTTTTAGAAACAGAATACGGGAAAATCAATGTATCTATGAACGCTATTTGGTTTTCGTCTTGGTTGTATATGAAATTGTTGTTTAAATCATACAATGCAAAAATTTTATAATTCTTCTGTTTTATGTTTTTAATTTCAAAATAGCCTGAAGAATCAGTTTTTGATACATATAAAGGTGTTTGTTGTAAAGGAATGGAATCAAAATATTTATCGTAAAACATTACAAAGGCATCTGCTATTGGTTTATAAGTATATGCATCAATTACTACTCCTGATATTTTCATTGAATCAATTTGGTCGTAAGTAGAAAATACAAATTCGTAGTTGTTTAATGCGTTTTTTTCGTTCAAATCGACAATTGAGTTGGCAAAGCTTAATGTGTATGTTACAGAATCTTTTAATTTTTCTTTAATTGAAATAATGATTTTTTTTCCTGCGATTTTAAATTTTGGCTTAGCTGAAAATGGGGGAGACGAGAAAAAATTTTTGTCAAAGTTTTCTAAGATAATATACTCATTGAATTTTATAATAATTTTATTATCAACATATCCGGTGTCTTTATTTTTCGGAATGCTTTTTTTTACAACAGGAGAAATTGTGTCTTGAGGACCTCCTGTCAGTGGCTGGTTTTGTTGAGCACAAGAAAAAAGGAAAATAAACAATAAAAAAAATATATATTTTTTGTTCATCAAAGTTTAATGATTTTTTGTGTATCCTTTTATGAGACCACGATTTGAACTTTCGATAAAGGATAAAATTTCTTTTTTAATTTCGCAGTCTTCAAAATTTGCTTTTACTGTTTCAATTGCATTAGACAAATTAAGTTCACTTTGAAAAATAACACGATAAATGTCTTGAATTTTGTTTATTTGTTCAATCGTAAAATTTCTTCGTTTTAATCCTAATGAGTTAACGCCGGC
Source organism: Acetofilamentum sp. (assembly GCA_020722645.1). Taxonomy (GTDB): domain Bacteria; phylum Bacteroidota; class Bacteroidia; order Bacteroidales; family JAFGUD01; genus JAFGUD01. The sequence continues at coordinate 13,965 of DYKL01000015.1, forward strand.
ATAAGCTAATGGTTCGTGTGCGGCTGTAACAAAAGGCGGAACGTCTGATCTTACCAGTGAACCTCCTGAAATCATAACGTGTTTGCCTATTTTTACGAATTGATGAACAACTGTATTCCCACTTAGAATTGCCCAGTCATCAACTTCAACTTCACCGGCAAGACCTACTGAGTTCACCAAAATAACATTGTTTCCAACAATACAATCATGAGCCACATGAACATAAGCCATTAGCAAACAATCACTTCCTACAACAGTTTTTCCTTTTGCAATTGTTCCTCTGTTTATCGTTACACATTCTCTGATTGTCGTATTGTCGCCAATAACAGCATAAGAAACTTCTCCGGCGAATTTTAAATCTTGCGGAATCCCTGAAATAACAGCTCCGGGAAAAATCCTGCAATTTTTACCTATTCTTGCACCGTCCATTATTGTTACGTTCGGACCAATCCAAGAACCTTCTCCTATTTCAACATCATCATAAATTACCGAAAAAGGTTCAATGGTAACATTATTTGCAATAATTGCTTTTGGGCTGATAATAGCAGATTTATGTATCATTTTATTTATTTTTGATAATTGATGCTGTTAATTCTCCTTCGCAGGCTAATTCTTGTCCTACATAAGCCTCTGTATGCATAGTTACAACACCCCTTTTTATCGGGCTTATATATTCGCATTTAAAAACCAAAGTGTCTCCGGGAACTACTTTTCTTTTAAATTTTACCTTGTCAATTTTGAGAAAATAAGTAGAATATTCTTCCGGATTATCAACTCCTGATAAAACCAAAATACCTCCGGCTTGTGCTAATGCTTCAACGATTAAAACGCCAGGCATTATTGGCTCCTCTGGAAAATGACCGACGAAAAAAGGTTCGTTCATTGTAACGTTTTTTACAGCAATTATGCTGTTTTTGGTTACATGAAGTGCCTTATCTACCAATAAAAACGGTGGACGGTGCGGAAGAAGCCTTTGAATATCTTTTATATCATATTCGGGTTTTGCGTATAAATCAACTTCCGGAATATTTCCTTTGATTTTTTTCTTTTTTATTTCCTGACGAATTATTTTTGCAAATTCAACATTTGAAGCATGTCCGGGTCTTGTAGCTAATATTTTACCTTTTATTGGCATTCCTACTAATGCCAAATCTCCTACTAAATCCAAAAGCTTATGTCTTGCCGGTTCGTTTCTGAAAATCAGGTCTTTTTCGTTTAATATGCCTTGATTTATTGTTTTTACTTTGGGTTTGTTGAATTTTTCAGCCAATCTGTCAAGTTCTTCTTGCGAAACTCCTTTTTCGATAATAACAAGTGCGTTTTCTAAGCTTCCTCCTTTAATAAGATTATTGTTTAATAAAAATTCGAGTTCTCTCAGAAAAACGAATGTTTTGGCTGGAGCTATTTCGTCTTTATATTCATTTAGTTCGTTCAGAGTAGCGTATTGATGACCAAGTACTGCCGAATGATAATCAATCATAACGTGCAAGCTGTATTCATCATCTGGAAAAGTCATCAGTTCGATACCTTTTTCTTCGTCAGAATATGTAAGTGATTTTTTTATTACAAAAAATTCTTTTTCAGCATGCTGTTCTATTATTCCGGCTTCTGAAAAAGCATCAACAAATGGTTTTGCATTTCCTGTCAGTATTGGTGTTTCAATTGAGTCAATTTCAATTATTAAATTATCGATACCCATTCCGTAAGCTGCTGATAAAATATGTTCTACAGTTATTATTCTTGCACCGTTTTTTTCAATACTTGTGCTTCTTGATGTATCAACTACATTTTCGACAAGTGCTTCAACTTCCGTAGAGCCTTCAATATCAACTCTTTTGAATTTTATTCCGTAATTTTCCGGAGCCGGTTTAAATGTAACGGTTGCAAATTGACCTGTATGTAATCCTTCTCCTTTTAATGTTACTTGTTTTGCTATTGTTTTTTGTTTTTCACTCATACAATTTGTTTATAAAAGTCGTGCGAAAATACAATAATTTCGCAAAAATAAAAAAAAACACTTTATAAAGTGTTTATTTGTTGGTTGTTCCTAATTTTTCTTCTAATAATTTAATTTGTTTTTTTAAGTCTTCAATTTCATTTCTCATTTCGGGTAAATTTTTAAAAACAGAATATGATTTGTGAAATTTTGTTAGTTCAAAAGCTGGTGAACCTAATAAAATTGTACCCTCGTTCTTTACAGATTTTACAATTCCGGCTTGAGCTCCAATATTAGTTTTGTCAGCTATTTTTATGTGTCCCACAAAACCTGCCTGACCTCCTATCAGACAGTTTTTGCCGATTTTGGTTGAGCCTGCAATGCCTGTTTGTGCCGCTATTACTGTGTTTTGGTCTATTTCGACATTGTGAGCTATTTGGATTAAATTGTCCAATTTAACACCAGATTTAATAATCGTGGAACCTAATGTTGCTCTGTCTATTGTTGTGTTTGAGCCAATTTCGACGTTTTCTTCAATCACAACATTTCCAATTTGCTGTATTTTTAAATAAGTGCCGTCTTTTTGAGGGGCGAATCCAAAACCGTCACTGCCGATAATTACACCAGAATGAATTATGCAGTTTTTGTCTATTTTGCAGTCGTGATAAACTTTGACACCCGGGTGTATAATCGTATTTTCACCAATCTCAACGTTTTCGCCTATATAAACTTGCGGATAAATTTTTACATTATCACCAATAACTGCGTTTTGAGAAATATATGAAAAAGCACCGATGTAAACATTTTCGCCTAAAATGGCTTCTTTATGAACAAATGAATTGTTTTCAATTCCGGATAATTCAACATTTTTTAACTTTTGAGATAAATTAACCAAAGTAGCAAAAGCTTTATAAGAATCATCTACAACGATTAATGTCGGCTTAATTCTTTCTTTCGGAACAAATTCTTTGTTGATTAAAACTATCGAAGCTTTTGTTGTGTTCAAATAATTAAGATATGCAGGGTTTGCCAAAAAACTTAATGCTCCTTTTTGTGCTTCCTGTATTTTGGAAATTGTTGTAACTTTAGTATTCGGACTCCCAATTATTTCTCCTGAAATTAAATTTGCTATTGACTTTGCAGTATATTCCATATTTATAAATGTGTTGAAAGAAAAAGAAATAATTTGTCAAAAAATTGGCTTTTGCAACAAACTATATAAAATTTTCAATGAAATTTATTAACAAACGGACCGGTATTCCTGTCGCACCTTTGCCTCTGTAATCTGATAATTTGTCTAATGACGCATTTGGTGCTATATCTAAGTGTACCCAAGGATAATCAGTAAAGTTTTCCAAAAATTTTGCAGCAGTGATATGCCCGGCTTCTGCTCCGCCAATGTTTTTCAAATCGGCTATGTCAGATTTTATCATATCATTATATTCTTTCCACAAAGGAAATTCCATAACTCTTTCAAATGTTTCATTTCCGCTTTTTCTGAATGTTTTTCTTACTTTTTTGTCTGCATTTGTCATCATTGCACAGGCTAAATCGCCTATTGCTCTTGAAGCTGCACCGGTTAATGTAGCTAAGTCTATAACTAATGCCGGATTATATTTTTTTGCATAACTTAAAGCATCTGCTAATATTAAACGTCCCTCTGCATCTGTGTTTTTTATTTCAACGGTCATACCGTTATGCATAGTAATAATATCGCCGGGAACATATCCGTTTTTGCCAATCAAATTGTCGGTTGAAGGTACAAATCCGATAAGATATACAGGTAGTTTTAGTTTTGAAACAATGTAAAGTGTTGCAATTGTTGCTGCTGCTCCTGCCATATCAATTTTCATGTCTTCCATATACTGACCGGGCTTTAAGCTATATCCCCCTGAATCAAAAACAATTCCTTTTCCAACTATTATTATTGGTTTTTCATTTTTGTGTTTTTCAGGTTTCCATTGCATTATCGTAAATGTTGGTGGTATATCGCTTGCTTTATTTACTGCAAGTATGCCACCCATTTTCAATGCTTCGATTTGTTTTTTGTTTAGTATTTCTGCTTCAAAACCTGCTTCGTTTGACAATTCTTTAATTTTTTTGCTTAAATCAATCGAATTTAGACTGTTAAAAGGTTCATTTACTAAATCTCTTGCAATGTAAACACCTTCGATGATTGTAAGTAATTTTTCCAAAGAACTTGTCTTTAAAGTTTTATCAAAAATTTTCACTTCTTCAACATATTTTGTTTTGTTGTCTTTTTCTTTGAAAAAATATTTATTGAAGCTGTAATTGCTGAGTAAAAACCCTTCGAGAAAAGAATATGTGTTTTTTGAATCGGTTTCTGCATTTATCAGTAATATTTTTTTTGATTTAGCCGAATTTAGTTCATTGTTAATTTTAAATGCGGCTTTTCTGATATTTTCATCTGTATAATGTTTTTCCTTTTCAGCTTTGATATAAATAAAATAAAGATCTTTGTCTAATAAATTTAGAGAAAAACATTTCTTATCTTCGGAAACTTTATTTTTAAAGTATTTTATTTCTTCATCACTGAAATTAATTTTTTTCAAGTCTGATTTATCGTCAAAAAGTATGATTTGTGCATCAGATTTAATGATTTTTTCTGTTTTTGATATTTTTACGTTCATTATATTGTGATTTTAAATTAAGTCTAAACCTATGTCTTTTCTGTAATACATTTTTTTGAAGTGAATTTTTTGAATATTATCATAAACCTTGTTTCTGGCTTTGATAATGTCATTGTCGGCGGCACTAACAACTAAAACTCTTCCGCCCGAAGTCAATGTTTTGTTGTCTTCTTTTTTTGTACCTGCTTGAAAAACGGTACAATCCGAAATTGTATCTAATCCTTCTATTAAATAATTTTTTTCATAACTTTCAGGATAACCACCTGAAGCTACAACAACTGCTGTAACATACTTTTCGGAAATTTTAATTTCTGTGGTGTCTAATTTGTTTGTTGCTGTTGAAATAAACAAATCAACCAAATCCGTTTCGATTCTTGGTAAAATTGCCTGAGTTTCGGGGTCTCCTAATCTTGCGTTGTACTCTATGACAAAAGGTTCGTTATCAACTTTAATAAGCCCGAAAAAAATAAAACCTTTGTATTTGATTTCTTCTTTTTTCAGACCATCTATTGTTGGTTTTATTATTTTATTTTCGATTTTAGTCATAAAATCATCGGTGGCAAAAGGGACTGGAGAAACAGCTCCCATACCGCCCGTATTTGGTCCGGTATTGTTGTCTCTGATTCTTTTGTAATCTTTTGCAGACGGGAGTATTTTGTAATTTGTGCCATCTGTAATTACAAAAACCGAAAGTTCAATACCATCTATAAACTGTTCGATAACAACTTTGTCTCCGGCATTGCCAAATTTGCCGCTGAAAATGGTTGTCAATTCTTCGATGGCAATAGTTAGGTCATTAATAATTAAAACCCCCTTACCTGCCGCTAAACCATCAGCTTTTAGCACATAAGGGGGCTTCATTTCTTTCAAAAATTCTATGGCTTGTGTTAGTTCTTCTTTTTCAAATGATTTGAATTTTGCTGTCGGAATGTTGTGTCTTTGCATGAAATTTTTGGCAAAAGACTTACTTCCTTCTAGCATAGCTCCTTTTTTTGAGGGTCCGATTATTGAAAGTTCAGGCATTTTTTCTTCAAAAAAGTCAACAATCCCTTCTACTAGCGGTGCTTCCGGTCCGACAATTACTAAATCAATATTTTCATTTTTAATAAAAATGTATATTGATTCAAAATTATCAAGTGAAATGTCAATATTTTGACCAAAATCAGAAGTTCCTCCGTTTCCCGGAATAAAAAAAAGTTTTTTAGTCTTTTTACTGTTAAACAACTTCCAACCAATTGCACATTCTCTACCACCAGAGCCTAATACAGCAATATTCATTAATTTGTTTTTAACAAACAAAAGTAAAAAAACATAATTTATAAAATGTTAAAAACACATGCCCTTTTTAGTACAATTTGAATTTATGATGTTCAAAAATGATTTTATGTTATTTGTTTTTGATTTTTGTCATTCTTTTAGAAATTGTATGAAAATCCTATTCCGAAGATGTCTTTTATCTGTAAACGCCTTCCTTTATAGCCTGTATCGGAATTTACAAGTACCAGAATATCGTGGTCGTAAATCATTTGTGCCGTAAAATTTAATGTTATGAATTTTGTTATTTTGAAAGATGCCAATAAATCAAAGTTTACGTCAATATTTTGAGGGTCTTTCAGATAATTTGAAAATAATCCGAGTTTTGTATTTATAGTCAGATTTTCTGTAATTTGTTTGTTCAATTCTGTTTTTATGTATGCTCCGAATTCGTACCTGACTGTTTTTCCTGTATCTATTCCAAAAGCACCGATGTTTGACAAATCTTTATCAAAAACAAAAGTTGATTTACCTGTCAGTGGTGAAGTATAAATAGAAAATTCTTTGTTTGGTAAATAATCAATACCAACAGAATAAAGCAAATATCCGGGAGACATAAATTTTGAAACTCTGTTTGAATCTCCGTTGTCTAAATATTCATATCCATCATCAAATTGTGTTGTCAGATTTAATAATCCCGAATAATAGAATTTATTGACAGCGTTGTAACCGAATTTTGAAGAAAAGTCAATTTTATCGTCAGTTTTTCTGAAAGGTGCTTCTTTTTGTTTTTGCATACCATAGCCCAAATCAAGATTGTTTTTCCATGATGTTTTATCTTTCAGATAATCGGCGTGAACATTTAAAAGAGCACTAAATGCTGCTGAATTATCACCACCGGCAGACCAATACTTAAACTGAGTTTGTGAAAAAGTGAAACTTGTTACACCGCCTAAACTCCAATAATTTGTGTCAGCATTTTGAGATATTGCATTAATATACAAAAATGCTGCAATCATAATAAGTGTAATTTTTTTCATAAAAGTAAATTTTTTATTATTTTCGTTGCAAAATTATAATAAAAATGGAAATATTGTTTCTAATAATCGGTATTTTAGCAGGTATTATACTTGCATGGCTTTATTTCAGCAAAAAAATTGAGAAAATTACTAAAGAATTGACTGTTGTAAATGAAGAAAAAATTAAAATCTCTGCAAATTTGGACGCTTACGAAAAGAACAAACTTTTGTTTGAAAATCAGCTTAATGGAGTTATTGAATCGTATGTGTTTAATGCTATGAAAACTAATAACGAAAATTTTATTAATTTAGCAAGACAAACTCTTGAAAAATATTTTTCGGTAGCTGATAACAAACTGAAAGATAAAACATTAGAAATAGAAAAAATAATTCTGCCTTTACAAAAAAGTTTAGATGTTTATGATAAAAAAATAAGTGAATTTCAGCTTGATACTTCAAAAAATATCGGTAACATCAAATTGTATTTAAGCGAATTATCTAAAATGCAACAGGAATTGACCAAAGAAACTCATTCTTTGGCTGGTGCTTTGAAATCACCAAGAATCAGAGGTCGTTGGGGTGAAATTGGGCTTAGAAGAATTGTTGAATTTTCCGGCTTGAATCAATATTGTGATTTTTCCGAACAGGTTCATAATTCAGCAGTTGGACAAAGACCGGATTTAATTATTCATTTGCCCGAATCACGTAAAATAATAGTAGATTCTAAACTGCCTTTGGAAGCTTATTTGGAATCTGTTGAAACTGAAAATCCTGACGAACAGGTTCTGAAACTTAAAAAACATCTTGCGGCAGTAAAAGACAACATTAAAAGGCTTTCGTCAAAAGATTATTCTAAAAACTATGACGATTCAATTGACTTTGTAATTATGTACATCGAAATAGAGCCTGCGCTTGCAGCAGCTTTGGCACAAGACCATCAATTAATCAACAATGCCCTTAGCAGCAACATTATTTTAGCTACTCCTACTACATTTATTGCTCTTTTACAGACAGTTGCTTATGGTTGGAGACAATATAAAATGTCTGAAAATGCAAATTCAATTTTACTTGAAGCACAGAAATTTTATAATCGGACAGCAGTATTTACCGAACATTTCGACAAAATCGGCAAAACAATAGACAATCTCGTAGAAACTTTCAATCAGGCAACCGGCTCGTGGACACGCAGAATGGAACCAAGTTTGAAACGTATGGAAGAATTAGGAGTCAGCAGTTCCAAAAAATCAACAAAAGAAATTCAGGACATAAATAAAACCACTAGATTAAGTTAATGCAGGTTAGTAATTGCCACGAAGCTGTTTGGGAGTGTGCCAAGAATTATTGGTACACAAACTATATAAATTTGTGTTCTAATAAATGCTGTAAATAAGATGGAAGACTTTACAAACAACGATGCAGTAATAGATTAGCGTGTTGCGTCAACAAACTGGTTGGAGAGCAGACCTAACCCGCATTATTCATAAATAATGCCGGCTGCCTGTCCCGCCTTTGCGGGAATTTAGAATAACTAGCAAATTTTGGGTTTTGCAAACACCCAAATTTGAGATATTCTAATAAGCCTGTCCCGATTTATCGGGAGGGTTTCCTGAATTGCAACCCGCTAATCAACCCACATTCATAAAAATTTTAATTATTTTTATGAATAATTCAGGCTAATCCGTTTAAGGTAAAGAAGTGGACTTCCGCAAACGATGAGCAGGCATTGTTTGCAACTAAGCGAAGCGATCTCA
>DYKL01000016.1 GCA_020722645.1 Acetofilamentum sp.
CTTCGTTATCACTCAGGATGACGCTAATTGAAAAATTAACGAATTATTGATTAATTAATAAATCACAATTAATTGATTTTTACAAAAATCAATAGTTCGGTATATTTTGAAGTAATTCGTTAATATTCAGCAAATTGATTTTGTACGTGTAACAAATTAGTAATTGATTGAAAATCAATAATTTGCTAATTGAAAAATTAACGAATTATTGAATAATTATTGTCCGCTAAAAATAAAAAATATATTTAGTTTTTGCAACAAAAATAAAAAAATTGCAAACGTTTGCGGTTACGTTTACGCAAAAATTTAATAAAAAAACTTTGGTTATTAAGTTAAATTATTGTTAAATTTGAAGTCGAAGAAAATAAAGCAACCAAAATTCATTTTGTTGTATTTGCAATGTTTTTGTAATCAAAAAATGATGTTTTTTAAATTAATAAATCGTTAAATTTCGGAAAAATGAAAATTTAAGATGATTTGTTAATTTTTATTATTTAATTTTTTGTTAATTAAATATTTGATTATTAACTATTTAAAAAAATTATTTACAAATGAGACAAAAAACATTTTTAAATTTAATTCTGCTTTTTGTGTTTTTTATAAGTACTTCTGTTATGTACGGACAAAAAACAATAAGCGGAAAAGTAACTGATTTATCGGGAAATCCACTGCCCGGTGCAACGGTTGTAGCAAAAGGAACTTCTTATGCCGCCGTTACTGATACTGATGGTAAATATACTATTACAGTTGATGACAATGTAACTATACTTGTTTTCAATTTTATTGGTATGCAAACTGTTGAACTTACTATTTCCGGTAATGTTCTTAACTGTACTATGGAGCCGGTTGCTTCTGAGTTGGAGCAAGTTGTCGTTATTGGTTATGGTAAAGTCAAAAAAGAAGACGTAACAGGTTCTATATCTACTCTGGGTTCTGATGATTTTATTCAGGGTAATATAAATTCTCCTCAGGATTTGCTTACAGGTAAAATTCCGGGTGTTAGCATTACTTCTAACGGAGGTGCTCCGGGTAGCGGTGCTGTTATCAGAATTCGTGGAGGTTCTTCGCTTTCTGCAAGTAATGACCCTCTTATTGTTATTGATGGTGTACCTGTTGATAATGACGGAGTTGCAGGTATGAGAAATAATCTGAATGTCATTAACCCCAAGGACATCGAAACTTTTACTGTTTTAAAAGATGCTTCTGCTACTGCAATTTATGGTTCAAGGGCTTCTAATGGTGTTATTATTATTACCACCAAAAGAGCTCAGCAAGGTGCTCCTTTCAAAATTTCTTACAGTGTTAATACTTCTATCAGCACTTTACCAAGAAAACTTGACGTATTAAATGCAGAAGAATACAGAGCTCTTGTTATTCAACAATACGGAGAAGGTTCAATTCAGGCAAATTTACTTGGCACCAGCAATACCGACTGGCAAGATGTTATTTATCAGCAGGCTTTTAATCACGAACACAATTTATCTTTTTCAGGTTCATATAAAATTCTTCCTTACAGAGTTTCTTTATCATACTCCGATCAGGAAGGTATTTTAAAAACTGACGAATTTAACAGAATGAGTGGTGCCGTAACATTGAATCCTAAATTTTTTGATAATCATTTGAATCTTTCTTTGAATTTTAGAGGTACAAATGTTCAAAATCATTTTGCTGACGGAGGCGCAGTTGGTGCGGCAGTTAGATTTGACCCGACTCAAACTGTTTATGTTGATGATCAAACTTATGGCGGATATTACACTTGGTTATCTTCAGGCGGAACTCCTATTACTATTGCTACAAAAAATCCTCTTGCCCTTCTTGAACAAAGAGATAATATATCTAATGTAAACAGAATTTTAGGTAGTGCTCAAATTGATTATAAACTGCACTTTTTGCCTGATTTACATCTTGTTGCTAATTTAGCTTACGATTATTCTGTTAGTGAAGGAACTAATGTTGTCCCTGATAATGCAGCTTTTGACTGGGATCCGACAGGAGTTACAAGTGGTTATAGTTCTGAATACAATCAAAATAAATCTAATGAACTTTTGGAAACTTATTTTAATTATTCAAAAGATTTTTCCGGTATTGACAGTAAATTTGAGTTAATGGGCGGTTATTCATGGCAACATTTTTATGTTGAAGGTTCTGATTTTTCAACAAATTATGTTGGAGATGCTGATACTTTTCAAAATGAATATGCTAATGAATATTATTTGATTTCTTTATACGGACGTATGAATTTTACTTTCAAAAACAGATATGTTCTTACTGCTACTTTACGTGATGACGGAACCTCAAGATTTGCTCCTGAAAGCCGCTGGGGATTATTTCCTTCTGCTGCTTTTGCTTGGAGAATAAATAAAGAAAACTTTTTGGGAAATGTTGATGCTATAACTGATTTGAAGCTTAGAATAGGATATGGTGTTACCGGACAACAAAACATAAACCATGGAAATTACCCTTATTTAGCAAGATATACTTATTCTTATGAAAATGCAGCTTATCCTTTTGGAAATGTTTATTATAATACTTTGAGACCTGAAGCATACAATTACGCTTTAAAATGGGAAGAAACAACTACTTATAATATTGCACTTGATTTTGGTCTTTTTAAAGACAGAATTATTGGCTCTGTTGATTTATACAAAAGAATTACAAATGATTTGCTTAATATAATTCCTATTCCTGCCGCAACTAATTTTAACAACACAATTTTAAGCAATATTGGTAGTTTAGAAAATCAAGGGGTTGAATTAAATATTAGTCTTCGTCCCGTCGTTAAAACAGATGTTTTCTGGGAAATTGGATTTAATGTTGCATACAATCAAAATGAAATCACAAAACTTACTATTGTTGAAGACCCAAATTACATTGGTGTTTCAACCGGCGGAATTTCAGGTGGTATCGGAAATAATGTTCAAATGCACAGCGTTGGTTATCCTGCTTCAACTTTCTATTTGTTGGAACAGATTTATGATGCTGATGGCAATCCAATCGAAGGTGCTTATGTTGATAGAAACGAAGATGGTGTTGTTGATGATGAAGACAGATATCTTTCTTATAACCCTACTGCTGACTATCTTATAGGTGTTTATACAAAATTCAATTACAAAAATTTTGATGTAAGCATTTCAGGAAGAGGAAGCATAGGTAATTTTGTTTATGATAACATCAGTTCAGTTAATGGTTTATATATTGATATGTACAACTCAGCCGGTTATTTGAATAATGTAACAAGAGCAATTTACGACCCCGGCTTTACAGATTATCAACTCATGTCTGATTACTACATCAAAGATGCTTCTTTTTTAAGAATTGACAATATCAGTTTAGGATACAACATCAATAAATTATTTACCGATAAATTGAAAATGAGAATCGCAGCCTCTGTTCAGAATGCGTTTGTTTATTCAAAATATGACGGTTTAGACCCCGAAATTTTCGGTGGTATTGATAATAATATGTATCCAAGACCAAGAATCTTTTCTTTAAACTTAAACATAGAATTCTAATTTTTTAAAAATATAACAATGAAAATGAAAAAATATCTAACAATTTTAGTGGTTTTTATTACTTTGTTTTCATCTTGTTTCAAAGATTTGAACACAATTCCTCTTGATGAAGATGAAGTAACATCTGCAAATTTGTTCTATGATTTGCAAGATTACACACAATTTCTGGCTAAATGCTACGCCGGTCTGTCTCTAACCGGACAACAAGGACCCGCAGGTATGGGTGATATTAATGTTGCCGACGAAGGTTTTTCTTCTTATCTTAGACAATACTGGGTACATCAGGAAATTCCTACAGATGAAGCTGTTGTTGCTTGGACTGACCCGGGCTTGCCCCAGTATAATTTTCAGGCTTGGACTACTTCAAGCGATTTTGCTGAAATGATGTATTACAGAATTTTCTATCAGATTACTTTATGTAATGAGTTCATCAGAAATTCTTCAGATGAAAAATTGCAGGAAAAAGAACTAAGCGATGCTGATATTGCAATTATTAAAGTATATAGAAGTGAAGCTCGTTTATTAAGGGCTTTAAGCTACTGGCATGCTCTTGATTTGTTCGGTTCGGTTCCTTTTGTTACTGATGAAGACGCAATGGGTGCTTTTTTGCCTGAACAAGCTACTAAACAAGAACTTTTTGTTTTTATTGAATCTGAACTTATTGCTATTGATTCTGTACTTGTTGAACCAAGACAAAATGAATACGGAAGAATGGACAGAGCTGTTGCTTGGACACTGCTTGCAAAACTTTATCTTAATGCCGAAGTTTACATTGGTCAGAAAAAATATACAGAATGTTTAACATATTGCAAAAAAGTTATTAATGCAGGTTACACAATAGATGACAGATATCAGGATATGTTCTGGCTTGGTAATGAAACAAGTCCTGAAATAATTTTCAATATTCCTCAAGATGGTATTCATTCAAAAACTTGGGGTGGGGTTACATTTATTATTAGTGCCGCAGTTGGTGGTAATATGAATGCTATTGCTCCTACAGTTTACGGTATAGGTGGTGGCTGGGGAGGCCACAGAGTTACTCCGCAATTTGTTAATATTTTCCCTGATGTTAAAGGTGATATTGATAAAAGAGCAATGTTCTTTACAGATGGACAAACTCTTGAAATTGACGATTATGCTCAATTTACTAACGGATACGCAGTAGATAAATTCAGAAATTCATTTATTTCAGCAGATGAACAAGATACTTTGCTTGGTGCGGACCAGACTTTTGTGGATACTGATTTCCCGTTATTCCGTCTTGCTGATGTTTATCTTATGTATGCCGAAGCTGTTTTACGTGGTGGTAAAGGTGGCGATATTGCTACAGCAGTGGGATATGTAAACGAATTGAGAGAAAGAGCTTATGGAAACACAACCGGAAATATTTCAGATGTTGATTTGACTTTAGACTTTATTCTTGACGAAAGAGCAAGAGAACTGTATTGGGAAGCTCATAGAAGAACCGACTTGATTCGATACGGTTTATTTACCGGCGGCGATTATCTTTGGGCTTGGAAAGGCGGCGTTCAAGAAGGTGCTGCTACCAATGTGAAATTTAACTTATATCCGATTCCTGCTGCTGAAATTAATGCTAATCCTAATTTGCAGCAAAACTCGGGTTATTAAACTTTATCTAATAATCAATAAAAAAGATATTTATTATGAAAAATACATTCTTAATAGCAATAATATTAGCTCTTTTGTTTGTCTTTTCTTGCGATAAAAAAGAAATGGGACCTAAATTAGAGCTTGTTAAAGCACCTGTACTTACTCAACCTGACAGTACTTCTTTTATTCTTTCAGATGATGTTTCAACTGATACAATTTTGAGACTTAAATGGACAAAAGCTGAATATAATATAGAAACCGAAATCTATTATACAATTGAAATTGCAGAAGCAGGTACAAATTTTACAAATTCTGCCGTTCTTGTCAGTGACACTTATGCCGATTCTGCTACTGTTACTGCTTTTGACCTTAATAAGTGTATGACTGTTGATTTGAACTTTACAGTTGGTGATACAGCAGAAATAGAATTGCGTGTAAATTCGTATGTTGGCAAAAGCGAACCTTCGCCTTCAAACTCTTCATCTATTACAGCTATAACTTATGACCCGCCATATACTCCTGAAACTGTATCAATAATGTCAGGAGAAACTGAAATCAAGGTTTTAAATATACTTGATGATTATGTCGGAAACTCTGTAACAATCAGTGAAACAGGTATGTATGAAGGTTATGTGTGGTTAACTGCCGGAAGCTCTGTTACTTTAAAAGGTGGTTACGACCCAATTCTAAATAGAGAACCTAGAACATTCGGTTCTTCAAGTAGCACAACTGCAGGACAAGTTACCACTTTTGTTCTTGCAGAAGGTGCAGATCCTATTACATTAAGTGAAGATGGTTATTATAGGTTTAAGGTTTTTATGAATCAATCAAAAGTAGAAGTCATCAAAACTGAATGGGGCGTAATTGGCTCTGCTATTCCGCCTTACGATTGGTCAACAAGTGTTGTAATGACTTATTATCAGACTGATGATGTCTGGACAATTGAAGTAGGTGCTGAAGCCGCTCAGTTTAAATTCAGACCAAACCAAACTTGGAATCCTCTTAACTATGGTGATGGTCATAATGACCACGGAATGCCTGTTGATGGAGTACCTGATGAATATGGTACAAATATCGATATAGATGCAGGCACAAAAATTATCACATTGGATTTGAGTGAGTATCCATACTCTTACACCGTTGAAAATGCTAAAAAATAACTTTTAAAAGGCTGTGAAAACAGCCTTTTTTTATTCGTAAAACTATAGTGCGATAAATAAAATTGCAAACGTTTGCGGTTTCGTTTTCGTTATTTTGTTTTAATTTATTTTTATTTTTTCGTTAATTTTTTGTTAAATTTGAAAGATACTTTTTATACCAATACTATTTATAAAATAGTTCAATCTATTTTATAAATATACAATGGTTAATGCCGATAATACTTGAAAATAGTCTAATAAAACGAAGTTGAAATTGGACTATATTGAAAGTCAAACCGGTATTATTGATTTTTTACAAATTAAAAGTCTGAATTTTTTCTTAATCGAAAGTATTTTTGATAAAACAATTTGCTTCATTACAAAAAGATTTAAAAATGAAAACAAAAATTTTAATTCTGCTGCATACATTGCTTTTTTTATTTGTAAGCAACTTAAATGCACAAAAAATAATCACGGGTTTTGTTACTGACCCTGATGGGAATTTTTTAGCAGGTGTTTCAGTTTTGGAAAAAGGAACAACTAATGTTACGGTTACAGATTTATACGGAGAATATTCGATAAAAGTATCCGAAAATGCTGCTGCATTGGAATTTTCGATGATTGGACTGGAATCTTTAACAAAAAAGATTGACGGTGATATTTTAAATGTTACATTATCTTATATCACTCAGGAAATAGGCGATATCATTATTATCGGATACGGTACTCAAAAAAATTCGGACAGAACCGGTGCGGTTGCTTATGTCGAAAATGATGACTTCGACGAAGGTGTAATTCTTGAACCTATTCAGGCGGTTCAAGGTAAAATTTCAGGTGTTGTGGTTACCAAAAAAGGTGGTGACCCTAACACTGAATATTCAATTAAAATCAGAAATTCTACGGGCTTATATTCCGAAACTGAACCTTTATTTGTTGTTGATGGTGTCCCCGGCGTAAATCCCTCAACTATTGCACCCGAAGATATTGAGTCTATTAATGTTCTTAAGGACGCTTCTTCGACTGCTATATACGGTGCAAGAGGAGCAAACGGAGTTGTTTTTATCACAACAAAAAAAGGGCTCGCTAATACCACTTTGGTTGAAATTAACACTTATTATTCATTTGATTATGTAGCTAAAAGATTTGATTTGCTGTCTGCAACAGAATTAAGACAATTTGTTCAAGACAACAGTCTGAATTTTGTTGATGGTGGTGCTGATGTTGACTGGCAAAACGAAGTATTCCGAACCGGACATTCTATGTCTCAAAATGTTGCAATCAGTGGAGGTACAGACAAAATATCTTACAGAGCTTCTCTGACTCATAATGATTTCGACGGTGTTATCAAAGGCTCAAGCAAAACTCGTGATATTGGCAGAATTTTCCTTTCTCAAAAAGGCTTAAACAACAAACTAACGATTACTGCAAATATTTCCGGCTCTTTTGAACGAAATAATTTTTTAAGTTACAAAAACAACGGCAAAAAAGATATTATTTACCAGATGATTCAACGAAACCCTACTGACCCTGTTTTTGACGAAAACGGAGATTATTACGAAACAAACCGTAATTTCAACTATTACAATCCTGTCGGAATTATTAATCAAAGTTATGATTTACAACTCGCTAAAAAATTTCTCGGAAATCTTAAAACAGCTTTGGAAATTATTGATGGGCTTAATTTATCATTAAATCTCGGATACATTAGAGACGACGATCAGAGATTAAAATTTGAGTCAACTGAATTATATGGCGGTCATACCGGAAGAGGCGAAAGATTATACAACAATTATCAGTCAAGGGTTCTTGAAGCAACTCTTAATTACAAAAATACTTTTGATAAACATTACATTGACGCAATAGCAGGTTATTCTTATCAACACGATTGGTATGACGGTTTTAGCGCAACAGCCCAAGCCCCAACCTCAAATTCAGTAGGAGCATACAATTTGGGCTTATACGACATTGTCAATTTGGGCGATGTAAATGGTTTTGCAGGGGAAAGCAAGCTGATTTCGTTTTTCGGCAGAATTGTTTATAACTATGATTCGAAATATTATATTACAGCTACTGTCAGACGTGACGGTTCTTCACGTTTCGGTACAAACAATCAATGGGGGCTTTTCCCTTCTGCTTCTATCGCTTGGAATATTTCAAGAGAAAGTTTTATGAGAAATATTAACTTTATCAGTGACTTTAAGCTGAGGCTTGGTTACGGTTTTTCAGGTAATCAATCTATCGGCGATTATATAAATATTTTGTATTATTCTGCCGGAGATCCGCTCATAAATCCTCTTACCGGTCAAGAAATCAGACCTTATGAATTATCTTATATTGCTAATCCGAATTTGAAATGGGAAGAAAACAGAGAAATGAACCTTGGCTGGGATTTTGGTTTTTTCAGAAATAAAATTACAGGTGCTGTTGAATATTACGACAAAACAACTTATAATCTAATTGCTCAGTATTCTGTACCTGTCCCTCCAAATCCTGTAGGCAGCATATATTTTAATGGTGGAACTATCAACAACAAAGGGATAGAAGTTAATTTACAGGCGTACATTATTGACTTAGACAAACTTAAATGGAAAACTCTCGGGACTTTTACCCGAAATCTACAAAAAGTTATTTCTCTTTCAACCGAAGAATATGATTTTGGCGAACAGCACGTAGGTTGGATTGTCGGAAATGGTTTGGTTGGTCAGGAAAACTGGACACAAATTATTGCCGAAGGTTACGAACTTGGCACATTCTATCTGCCGGTTTACGCAGGCATTTCAGAAGACGGTCAGTTTTTGTTTCAAAAAGAAAACGGCGGTGTTACCAGAGACGTAACCGAAGCTCAAAGACAGGTTGTCGGAAGTGCTTTGCCCAAATTTACTTTAGGCTGGTCAAATTACTTTCAGATGTTAAAATATTTTGATTTAGGATTTTCTTTCAGATGTTTATACGGAAACAAAGTTTTTAACGCTACTAGATTAGTTTTCGGTAATCCTAATCAACTTCCGGGATACAATGCTTTAAGGTCTGCAGTAACAGATTATAACAGTGGATTAAGGGGGTTACCTACCATCAGCGATTTTTATCTTGAAGATGCATCTTTTATCAGATTAGAAAATGTGTCTTTTGGATATTCTTTTAATACTACAAATTCGAGCTGGATAAAAAAAATCAGAGTCTATGTGGCTTCTAACAATGTTTATACTTTTACAAACTATACCGGAATCGACCCTGAAATAAATTTGAATGAACTGAATATGATTGATTATCAGTTAGGTGTCGATTTATTTAATGTTTATCCAAAAACCAGAACTCTAACTTTCGGGTTGAACTTTATTTTTTAATTTTATAAAATACTGCTTTATGAAAAAGATATTTTTTACTTTAATACTTTTCGGTATTTTGAATTCTTGTACAGATTTGAGTGTTGGTCTGTACGATAAAATTTCGGCTGATGAATATCCTCAGAATCAGGTTCAAGCCGAAAGAATGGTTGTCCCTGTTTTTCAGCCTTTATTGTCGTTTCCTGACGGCGGCGGTTGGTGGTTTGCTCAGGAATTAACTACTGATTTGTCAGTTATCCCTGTAAGAGGTGAGCATTGGTACGACGGTGGAAAATGGATAAAACTTTATACTCATTCATGGACAAATGATTTAGAGGCTACAAATAATATGTGGGACCAAATTTTCAACGGCATTTATGAAGCCAATAAAGTCATAGAACTTTTGCAGCCAAAAGTCGATGAGGGTGATGAATTAGCTGCTGAATATCAGAATATATGCAGGGTTATGAGGGCTTATTATTATTGGCTTGCTATTGATAACTACGGAGATGTACCTTTTTTGACATCTTATTCCCAAACCCCCGAATTCCCTGAAAAAGAGGACAAAGAAGTTATTTGGGATTATATTGTAACTGATTTGTTGGAAGTTATTCCGCATTTAAGTTTAACTGGTAGCAAAAATTCAGTAACAAAAGGAATGGCAATGACGCTTTTGGTTAAATTATATTTGAATGCCGAAACATATACAGGAGTTGCAAAATGGACTGAGGCAGATTCATGGTGCGACAGTATAATTAATTCAGGTGCTTATTCGCTTGATTTAACAGATCCTTTGGCTCCTTTTGTTACAGAAAATGAAAATTCCCCTGAAAATATTTTTACTGTCGGTTTTGATGAACAAACCAGTAAAGGTTTTAATTTACACATGAGAACATTACATTATCTTAATCAATATACATTTGATATGAAAGTCGCTCCTTGGAACGGAATAGCTGCAGTTGAAGATTTTTATAATTCTTTTGATGAGAATGACTTACGAAAAAAAATGTTTCTTGTTGATACTCAATATTCTGTATCAGGCGAAGTTTTAATTGATTCTGAAGTCGATGATTTACCGGTTGTTTTTACTCCCGAAATCCCTGCTCTTGATATGAGCAATACTGCTGTTTTTAACAACAAACAAACTCGTTTCAGCGGCGTAAGATACGTCAAATATGAGGTTAAAAATAATGCAGACGAAAATTTGAGTAATGATTTAGTTATTTTCAGGTACGCAGATGTTCTTTTAATGAAAGCCGAAACTCAAGTAAGAATAAATGGTGTGGGTTTTGGTGATGATTATATCAATCAAATCAGAAACAGAGCCGGTCTTGTCAATATTACTAACGCAACTCTTGATGATATTCTTGAAGAGCGTGCAAAAGAGCTTGTTTGGGAAGGGCATCGCCGTCAGGATTTAATAAGATTCGATAAATTTTTGCTCAATTGGTGGGAAAAACCTGTTGATGATTCTCCCGACAGAATTGTTTTTCCGATTCCTAAACATATTACAAATGATAATCCAAATTTATTACAGTAATTCATCTTTCAATTTTTAGTTATGAGAACAAAAATCAACATAATAGTTTTATTGCTTTTAATGGCAATATCTTTTACATTTTGCGAAAAACCGAAAGAACTTTATTATCAGCCGATGCCCGAAGAGGGATTTTATTTGGTGGGGGAGGCTATCGGTATTGATAGCGTGAATTTGGAAAGTTTGCTTAAAAGTACATCTGTTTTAAATGCAGATTCTTTGCAAGTGCCTAGAGAAGGTTTTTATTCAATGTTTATTTTTATAAGTTCTTCAAATCAGGGCTTTTCTGTTAAACAACAATCAGGAGACCAACTTTTTAACTGGGGAGGAAGCCTTGCTTTGGTTGAGGGAGAAACAAATGTTTGGAAAGCATCTTTAATTAAAGAAGGTGCAAACCTGACTGTTGATGCAGATGGCTTATATTACTTGGCAATTGATATGAATTTGTCAGAATTGTTTTTGTTTAAAATTGATTCTTGGATTTTAGACGGTTCGTCTGTGGTTAATTCCGGAACAAATTTGCCTCAAACTTCAACAACTCCTGATTCTACTGTATGGTTTAATGATGAAGTAAGCCTCCAAACCGGTTATCTGAAATTAAAATTTCATCAATTCGACTTATATTCAATATCCGGCGACAGCGTAAATATTATGACATATATCGGAAAAAATCTTTCGGTTCCGGTTTATGGTGGCGATTCTGTTAAACTTATGTTTGATGAAATCAGCAATTATCAAATCAAGATAAAATATGACAAAGTAGCAGGATACTCAGGTAAAAACAATTTGCCTCCTTATGACCCGCGTATTCACACATATAGCTTAATTGGCTCTGCTTTTTATCAGGATAATGACCCTAACAATCCGCCTACTGCTTGGAATGTTGATTTTTGGCTTGATTTTGATACAAATTCCGATACTTTAAATGGTATCTATAATTTTAAATACAATGCGATGAACTTTATTAGCGGCGGAGAATTTAAAATAAGACTTGACGGTATCTGGAATAATGGTGAATTTGGTTACAAACAAGTAAATTATATAACCGGAGATGTTGAAAACATTACGGATGCTGGCGGCAATTATGGCAATTTCAAAGTTGTTAATGATGCCGTTTATGATGTTACTTTTACTTTTGATGCAGTTACTTTTGAAACGACAGTTGATTTTTCTCCGCTTAAAAAATAATTTTTTTATTTTTGAAAATCGAATTTTTAAATATAACCTTAAATCCGCAAGTCTTTTCGTAAGTGGTTGCAGGTGAAAACACCTGCAACATGCAGTTTGCACCAGTCAGGTGTTTTCACCTGACTGAATTTTAGATATATAAGTATAGACATACGGATTTAAGGTATAAAACAAATTTAAAATGAAAAAAATAGTAATGTTACTTACTTTATTGTCAATTTTTGGTGTTTCTTGCAAATATCCGGCAAAAGATAAAGTTTCAATACCCGAAAAAAGTGAAATTTTCGGTTTGGCAAGTCCTGTAAATTTGAATATTGAAAAAACAACCGTTCTGTTAGCTGATTTTTTTATTGAACCTTCTAATATAGACAGCGTTTCTGCAAATAAAAATTTATCTGTCAGCCTATCCGAAAATAAAAATGAAGTCAATATCATAGTTGTTTCCGACAGTTTGAAAAAACTCAGTGTTCTCGACATTTATTCTGAAGGTTACAAGTATTCAATTCTGCTTAAAAAATCTGATAAAATCAAGTACGATTTTTCGTTTGACCCTAAAGGAAAAACATACAAGCTTGTCCAGATAAAAGGCGAGATGAATGCTTGGAATCCAAACAACGGAGTTATGACTTATGACGGGAAAAAATGGAATATTACATTTGAAATTGAACCGGGTGTTTATCAGTATAAATTGGTTGTTGATGGAAAAGAAGTAAGTGATCCGGCAAATAAAGACAGCATTAGCAATAATATCGGCGGTTTTAACTCTCTTTTAAAAGCAGGTAAGGTTTCCGATAAAGATGCACCTTATCTTTCGACTATTTCATATAATGAAAAAGAAATTATTTTTAGTATAGAAAATAATGTTCAGGAATTTTTTGTTTTTTATCAAAATTATCAGATTCCTGATGCTTTAATTAAAAAAGAAGGAAATAAATATACCGTAAAAATTCCCGAAGAATCTCAAAAATTTGAACGTTCATACATTAGAATCTGGGCATATAATAAAGCCGGTATTTCAAATGATTTATACATTCCTCTTGTAAATGGAAAAGTTATTGCTGATGTTTCAGAATTAGGCAGAACTGATTTTGAAACTGCTGTAATGTACAATGTTTTTATTGACAGATTTTATGACGGCGACGAATCAAACAACAGACCTTTGAACATCCCAGAAGTGCTTCCAAAAGCTGATTATCACGGTGGCGACATTGCAGGTATTATTCAGAAAATTAATGATGGGTATTTTGAATCGCTTGGCGTTAATACTCTTTGGATTTCTCCGATTGTCAAAAATGTAGAAGGTGCTTACGGAGAATGGACCAATCCCAAAACAAAATTTTCAGCATATCACGGCTATTGGCCTGTATCTTTTACTAAAATTGACGAAAGATTTGGAACTTCCGAAGAATTTAAGCAGCTTGTTGAACTTGCACATAGTAAAAACATGAATGTAATTCTTGATTTTGTGGCTCACCACGTTCACGAGCAACATCCTCTTTATAAACAACATACCGATTGGGCGACTGATTTGTATCTACCCGATGGTTCTTTGAACACCGAACGCTGGGATGATTACAGACTTACCACTTGGTTCGATGTTTTTCTACCCACTTTAGACAATTCAAAACCCGAAGTTTATCAAATGATTTCAGATTCTGCTTTATTTTGGATTAAAGAATACAATATTGATGGTTTCAGGCACGATGCTGCTAAACACGTTCCATTGGTTTTCTGGACTCATTTAACCCGTAAAATTAAAGAACAGATTGTTTTTGAACAAAATAAAAAAGTTTATCAGATAGGAGAAACTTATGGTACTCACGAATTGGTGGGAAGTTACGTGAACTCCGGCATGCTTGATGGGCAGTTCGATTTTAATTTGTACGATGCTGTTTCTACTGCCATAGCTTTGGATAATAGCTTCAAAACAGTAGAAAATTCAATAAATCAAAGTTTTAAATATTTTGGTTGGCATAATTTAATGGGAAATATTACCGGAAATCAGGATAGAGGAAGATTTATTTCTTATGCTACTGGTACTTTAAAATACGATGAAGATGCAAAATTAGCAGGTTGGACAAGAGATATTACTGTCGGCTCGCCCGACGGATACAAAAAAATGGCTCTTTTAATGGCTTTTATAAACACAATTCCAGGCATTCCGGTTATTTATTACGGCGATGAAATCGGTATGCCCGGAGGTAACGACCCCGATAACAGAAGAATGATGCGTTTTGATATGCTTTCAACTGATGAAGTAATTTTAATGACTGCTACTTCTGAACTAATTAAAACAAGATTAAATTCGATGCCTTTACTTTACGGAGATTTTAAGTTTTTGCTCGTTGAAGATGATATAATGGTTTATCAAAGAACTTATTTCGATAAAATTGCCGTTGTTGTTATCTCAAAAAGTGAAAATAAGCAGAATGTCGAATTTGAATTGGATTCAAGATTTGATTCAAAAGAGATGGAACCTGTTTTTAATAATAAAATCTCTACCGAAAACAATAAATTAAAGGTTGAAGTGGAACCTTATTCTTTTGAAATTATTTTTAATTAGTAACAAATAAAATATTCACAAATGAAAATTAAAAATTTGATTTTTCTGATAACTTTAAGTTTATTCATTTTTGCGGTCTCATGCAAAGAAAACTCAACTAAAAAACAAAATGAAGCTGATTCAACTAAGCTGACAATTAATGAATATCCGGAAGTTATCAAAAACGCAGTTATTTACGAGGTGAACATAAGACAATACACTCCTGAAGGTACTTTTAATGCTTTTGTTGAACATATTCCAAGATTAAAAGAATTGGGTATTGATATTTTATGGATTATGCCTGTTTTTCCGGTAGGTGAAAAAAATCGTAAGGGCGAATTGGGGAGTTATTATGCTGTAAAAGATTATACCGCTGTAAATCCTGAGTTCGGCACAAAAGAAGATTTTGCCAATCTTGTTAAAGTTGCTCACGAAAATGATATGCTTGTTATTCTTGATTGGGTAGCAAATCACACTGCTTGGGATAATAAGTGGATTACAGAACACCCCGAATGGTTCACTCAGGACGAACAAGAAAATATTATGGCTCCGGTTGATGACTGGACTGATGTTGCTGATTTAAACTATGATAATGCAGAAATGCGTGCCGAAATGATAAAATCGCTTAAATACTGGGTCGAAGAATTTGATGTGGACGGCTATCGCTGCGATGTAGCTATGATGGTTCCTACTGATTTCTGGGAACAGGCAAGAACTGAACTGGAAAAAATTAAACCTCTTTTTATGCTTGCCGAATCCGAAACTGATGACCTTATGAAATCGGCTTTTGATATGAATTATTCATGGGAATTGCTTCATCTTACTCAGGAAGTTGCAAAAGGACTCAAAAATGCAACTGATTTGGCTGATTACCTCAACAGAGATGCTCAAAGATTTCCGCAGGAAGTTTTAAGAATGACTTTTACATCAAATCACGACGAAAATTCATGGAATGGAACAGTATTTGAAAGGTATCCCAACAGTTACAAAACTTTTGCCGTTCTTACTTTTGTCGTTCCGGGTATGCCGCTGATTTATAGTGGTCAAGAAGCTTGCTTGGACAAAAAATTAGCCTTTTTTTATAAGGATACTATTGAATGGAAGAACTGCGAGATGACCGATTTATACAAGGATTTGATAAAATTAAAAGACGAAAACCAAGCTTTATGGAATGGAGAATCAGGCGATGAATTGACTTTTGCTAATTTTGAAAAAAATGATGACATTCTCGCTTTCATAAGACAAAAAGACGAAAACAAAGTTTTATCAATTTTCAATTTATCTGACAACGAAACTGAAGTTGTTTTTGTCGATGAAACTGTTTACGGAAAATATTTGAATTATTTTACCGGAGCTGAAATTGAAATAAATGCCGAAATAAACAAATTTAAAATAGATCCTTGGGATTATTGGATTTTAATAAAGAAATAAATGCCTTTAACAAAAATTTGTAATATTCAAAATTCTTAATCAAACGCACATTTATCGGGATAGATTTTTTATTTATCCCGATTTTTTTATTTTTGTAGTATGCTTAAAATTTGATTATTAATCTAAAACTATGAAAAAAACGAAAAAACTTACTATAAACAAATATCCTGAAAAAATAAAAGATTCTGTTATTTACGAGGTAAATATTCGACAATATACCGAAGAAGGAACTTTTAAAGCGTTCAAAAAACATATTCCTCGTTTAAAAGAGTTGGGGGTAGATATATTGTGGCTGATGCCTGTCCATCCTGTTGGTCAAAAAAATAAAAAAGGTGAACTTGGAAGCTCTTATTCTGTCCAAAATTATACTGAAATAAATCCTGAATTTGGCACAAAAGAAGATTTTGCTGATTTAGTGGAGTATATTCATAAAAACAGAATGATGATAATACTCGACTGGGTTGCCAATCACACTGCTTGGGATAATGTTTGGATAGATAAACATAAGGATTGGTATATTCAGGATAGTTCAGGTAATATTGTTTCGCCCTGCAAAGACTGGGAAGATGTTGCCAAACTTGATTATCAAAACCGACAAATGCGTCAGGAAATGATAAAATCTATGCAATATTGGCTTTCCGAATTTGATATTGACGGTTTTCGTTGCGATATGGCAATGCTTGTTCCTACTGACTTCTGGAACGATGCCCGTAAAGAACTCGAAAAAGTTAAACCTGTTTTTATGCTCGCCGAAGCTGAAGAACCTGATTTGATGATTTCTGCTTTCAATGCAAATTATTCTTGGGATTTGTTGCATCTTGCAGAATCTATTGCAAAAGCTCATAAAAGAGGAGTTGATTTGATTGATTATTTTTTAGATGACCCTAAAAAATTTATAAGTAAGACAATCAGAATGACTTTTACGACAAATCACGATGAAAATTCGTGGAACGGTACTGTTTTTGAAAGATTTGGAGACTCTTACAAAACATTTTCTGCATTTATGTTCGTAATTCCCGGAATGCCTTTGATTTATAATGGTCAGGAAGCATGTGTAAACAAAAGAATAAAATTTTTTGATAAAGATTCAATTGAATGGAAAAATTGTGAAATGAGCGATTTTTTGAAAAAATTATGTAAACTAAAACATCAGAACAAAGCTCTTTGGAACGGTCAATGCGGTTCTCCTCTGGTTTTTGTACCTTGCGAAACTAATTTTCATATATCAACTTTCATTCGTCAAAAAGATGAAAATAAACTTCTGCTTTTGTTCAACTTGTCAAATAATCCGACTGAGGTAAAATATACCGATACAAAAGCCGAAGGTCATTATTTTGAATATTTCAGCGGCGAAAAATATGAAATTAAGGTCGGAAATACTTATAAACTAAAACCTTGGGAATTTTTGATTCTTATTGAAAAGATAAAAGTAAGTTAAATCAATTTTTTTTTATAAAAAAAAATTTCGTAGAAAATATCATTTGTTTTATATTTGAAAAAAAAAAAATTATGAGAAAAAACATTTTATTATCATTAATTGCATTAATAAGTATTACACTTATTTTTAACTCATGCAAAAAATCGTCGTCAACTTTTACAGTTATACCAAAAGACACGAAAGCAATCTTAGTTATGGATTTAAGCAGTTTGCTCAAAAAATCCGACTTTATCAACATGAAGGATTACAGTTTTTACAATTTTATGATTGAGGAAGTCGAAAATGAGGATAAAGACCTTGCAGTTTTAATTGAAGACTTTTTTAAAGACCCTACACAGTCAGGTATCAATGTTTTTGACGATTCTTTCGTTTATTATGTGGACGAAGGAGAAGATGAAAAATTTGTAGTTTGGACACTGCCTCTTAAAAAAAGCGGTAAATTCGAAGAATGGCTCAAAAAAATTATTGAAACAACAGATGAAGATTTTGATGTTGAAGATAAAGGTAAATACAAACTTTTTAATATTGAAGATGAAGTTATAATTACATGGAATAAATCATCTGTTTTGTTTGTTATCCCGATTGAGCAAGAAGATAATCTTGAAGATATTAGCGAATATCTTATGACTCTCGAAAAAGAAAACCAAATTTCTGAAAATGCTGATTTTAAAGATTTTTATTCATCAAAAAAAGATGTCAGTTTTTGGTTAGATTATTCAATTATTTCCGATATTGATGAATACAGTTATTATGCAGATCAAATTGATAAAAATTTATCTGATATGAAACTGAGTGTTTTTATTGAATTTTTAGACGGAGAAATTCGAATGAGCTCACTGATTGATGTACCTGAAGACAGCAAATTAGCTGAAATATACGACGGAAAATTTAATGAAGATTTATTAAAATATTCACCCGATAAGAGTTTAGCTTTAATCAGCTTTGCTTTTTCTCCCGAAGCATTAAAAAATTATTTAACTGAAAATCCCAGTTTTTCAGGCGTTAATGATATGGTTGAACAACAGATTGGATATTCTGTCGAAGATATTTTAGATGCTTTTGGCGGCTCTCTTATGCTCAATTTGTATGATTTTGAATCAAAAGAAGTTGAAGCTACCGATTGGGATTTAGTTTACGATGAAGAACTTGGTACTTATGAATACGAAGAAGTCATAGTAATGAAAAATAAAATAAACCCGCTTGGTTTTATTACTTTTGACATAAAAGATAAAGATTTATTTAATAC
This sequence comes from Acetofilamentum sp., assembly GCA_020722645.1. Taxonomy (GTDB): domain Bacteria; phylum Bacteroidota; class Bacteroidia; order Bacteroidales; family JAFGUD01; genus JAFGUD01. The sequence goes on from DYKL01000016.1 coordinate 18,968, forward strand.
ACTTATTAATATAGTTGTAGAAACCGGAAGTGTTGAAGAACACGATAATTATTACTCGTTTGAAAGTCAGGGGTTTGAATATTATTTCGGCGTAACTGACAATTTCCTTTTTGTTGCAACCGACAAAGAATTTGTTGATAATCTTGACAATGGTTTTTCTTCTAATTTAACCAACACAGACTTCGGAAAAAACATCAAAGATAATTCCTACTATTTATACGCAAATATGAATTTGAACGAATACCCTGAGTTTTTATTTGAAGAAATGCTTGAAAATGAACCTGATGCTCAACTTGCCTTTGACTTTGTAAATGAAACTTTCGATTATATTGAAATGAAAAGTTCCGGAAAAATGCAAGGTCAAATTAGCATTTATTTAAAAGATGACAGTGAAAACAGCTTAAAAGCATTATTGAAATCAATAGATAAATTAACACAAGAAGTTTTATAATGTTAGTAAAACTTGAAAAAGTAAAACCTAAATATATGTCGGAGTCCGAAATTATGGACTCCGATATTTATTTATCTGATTTTGAAATTCAGCAAAATAAGTTTTATCTTGTCAAAGGACGTTCAGGTTCAGGAAAAACTTCTCTTTTGAACTTTATTTTCGGAAAAAGTTTTTCTTACAACGGCGAAATTTTTTATGATGACCAAAATTTGAAGAATATCAAAGATTTCAGCGATTACAGATTGTCAAAAATCAGCTATGTTTTTCAGGATTTAAAATTGTTCGACAAACTTACTGCTTTTGAGAATATTCAATTGAAAAACAATCTGTTAAAAACTTATAATGAAACACAAATAGACGAACTGCTGAAAGAATTTGACATTTACGAAAAAAAACACAGTTTAATTTCAACTATGTCCCTTGGAGAAAGGCAAAGAGTGGCAATAATTCGTGCAGTTTGTCAGCCTTTTGAACTAATTTTACTTGACGAACCTTTTAGTCATATCGACAAAGAAAACATTAAAAAAGTATCTGAAATTATTGTTAAAAGAACAAAAGAGCAACAAGCAACACTTCTCTTAGCAACCCTTGATGATGAATATTTTTTCGAATTTGATGTAAAGAAAAAACTCTGAAGTAGAATGTTCATAAAGCCTGCCCTGTAAGGGTCCTTAAAAACTTTAAAAAACTTTAAGACCCATACAGGGCAGGCTTTAAGAATTTTAAGAACTTTTAGACCCTTTCAGGGCAAGCTTTAAGAACTGATTTATGATAAAAAAATTACAAAAGAAAACCATAAATGCCAATTCGATAATTTTTTCGGCAACCTTATTTGTTGGATTGTCTATTGTTTTGATAATTAGTCAGTTATATTTTGATATTAAGCCTCTTATACAATCTGATTCCGAAATTTTTAAAAAACAAACTGTTGCTATTTCCAAAAAAGTTTCAGCATTTAAAACTACAGGAAAAAGCGAGGTTGGATTTGAAATAGATGAAATTAAAGAAATAAAAAATCAGGAATTTGTAGAGAGTATAGCAGAGTTTAAAACTGCAAATTTCGAAATTGCTGCATATACCGAATCAGATTTAATACCTGATTTTTATACTTTGTTGTTTCTCGAAAGCATACCAAATGAATATCTTGACATAGAGCCGGAAGAATGGGAATGGAAAGAAGGACAGGATTTTTTGCCTATTGTTGTACCGGGTTTTTATCTGACGCTTTACAACTTTGGCTTTGCTCAATCGCAGGGTTTACCTGTTATTTCAGAAAATATGCTCTCGCAGTTCGATTTTAAAATCAAAATAAAAGGACAAGCTAAAGTTGTTGAATTTAATAGTCGTATAGTTGGTTTTTCAAACAAAATAAATTCAATCCTTGTGCCGAATAATTTTATGGACTGGGCAAATGTTAAATTCGGCAGTAATCAAAACCCCAAACCAAATCGTTTGTTGGTTGAGTTCAAAGACCCTTCGGACGACAGTATCCTGAAATTTTTTAATGACAATAATTACGATGTAAGTGCCGCTGATTTGCAAATAAACAAAGTGATGTTTTATTTCAAAAGTGCAAGTGCTTTTGTCTTTTTTATAGGGATTGTAATTACTGCATTATCTGTCAGTCTGATTGTTTTAAGCATATTTTTAATTTTTTACAAAAACAAGGAAGATATTATAAACCTTTCATTACTTGGATACACAAATAGGAAAATATCCGTTTTTTACAATGTTTTTGTGTCATTGATAACTTTTATTTCAGCTATTCTGGCTTATTTTATGTCTCTTTACGTCAGAAGTCTGTATGTTGCAAATTTTGAGACTTTTGTGGGATATGACAAACCCGATTTTTCTGTTTTATTCCCGCTTTCGATGATATTTTTGATTATTTTAATCCTTCTGAATAATTTTATTATTTACAAAAGGATAAAAAAAATAACAGAACCTGTTAAAAAATAGCTTTCTAAATCCTTTGCTTCAACTTTTCAACAATTTCAAACACAGCCGGACAAATGGCAATATTATTGAAAGTTTCATTTAAACGCTGATGAAATTTTGGTTGCGAAGTGTGCGGATATTCTTTACAGGCTTTGGGGCGATGTTCGTAAACTATGCAATAATTCTCTGTATCTAAAAAAGGGCAGGGCATAGATTTGAAAACATAGTCGTTATCTTCGTCAATTTTCAAATATTTTGTAATAAATTCAGCCTCTTTCATTTTCAGATGTGATGATAAACGTTCAATATCTTTAATTGTTATTCTTGGACCCAAAGTTTTACAACAATTTGCACATTTCAGGCAATCAAAATTTTTAAAAAATTTTTCATCTAATTCCTGCACAATATCATCTAAATTATTAGGTTTTTTCTTTTTTAACCTGTTAAAAAGAGCCAGATTTTCTTTTTCTTTAAATTTTGCTGTTTTTTGTAATGTTTTTATGTCGATATTTTCCATTAAATCGGTTATAATATTATTTTAATCAGTTTTGTTTTTGCAATAATAATTCAATGTCGTTTAGTTAAGAAACCTATTTAGTGTCAGAAAGAAAACTCCATATTTTTTTTTAAAATATGAATTTTGTAAACCTTAATTGACATTTGTATTTGTCATTTTTTAGTTTAAAAATTTAAAATTTTTTCAAAAATAAATTTTTTTCAAAATGTAATACATACTTTACATTTTATTCAATTTAGGACATAGTTCTACCACTAATAATCTGAATTATAGCACTTTAAATTTTATTTTTTAGGCTGCTATACTTAGTTTTTCTTTCTGTCTTTGTTGCTTGATGAGTTCTGCCCCGATTTTAAAGACATCGTGTCCAAATCTAACTATTAAATCATTGATTTTCAACAAAGTAAAATCATCTAACAATTTTACATTATCTACAATGTTTTCAATAGTTCGGCATATTTCATAGTAATTTGTTAATATTCAGCGAATTATGTTTATGCGAGTAATAAATTGGTAAATAATTGAAAATCAATAATTTGCTTCCTTCGTTATCACTCAGGATGACACTAATTGAAAAATTAACGAATTATTGATGTTTTGGTACTCAAATGTTATTTTTTCATATCTGTAATCTGTCTCTATGCCAA
>DYKL01000348.1 GCA_020722645.1 Acetofilamentum sp.
ATGCTAATTTTGGGCTGTTTTTGGGGTAAAAATCATCAAAATAATATATTATAATGATAAAAATATCAATTTAATATATTTATTTATAATTTTGATGTTAAAACCCTGAAAATTAACCCCTTAATTTTCAAAAATTTCCGCCCTTACCCTTTGGAGTTCAATTTTATTCGAAAATACAGGGGTTAACGGAGAATCTGTATGAAAAAAAGCATATAAATATCAATAAAAAAGACTGATAATGATATTTTTATATCTAACATGTTCGGTGAGGACACCAAACAGGGCGGAAATGTTGCCAAACCCCGCAGGTTTTTGAAACCTGCGGGGTTTTACTTTGTAATCCGAAACCCAGACAAGTTTCGGATTGAGGATTAGTCGTGAGATAGTTCTCAGCGAAGCTAAATCGCGAACTGCGAGGGTTTCAAGACAAAAGTCTTATTCATTTTTTTCCACAAGTCGAAAGACCGGCGGGAACAATAGGACTAGAGGCAGTATATTAAACCAATTCTCTTACACTAATTCGTTCATTCTTGTTTATATTTCTTATTTCTTCGGGTTTTAAAGTTATTAAAGCAATACACTCTCCTGAGTATGTATTAAACTCTACTTCGTATGCATCTCCACTTTTGTAAATGTTTACTATTGTTCCAATATCACCTTTGTAAACATTATGTTCCGGTTTACTAAATTTTAAAACCACTATGTCTAATTCTTTATACATCTTTTTGAGGATAACTTGTTACTAAATAAGGTTTTTGGTCATTAAATTCTAACATCCAGACAGTTACAATTCCAAACTTTTTATTATCCGAATTTGATATTTCACCTGAAATAATATATTTTCTACCATATTCATTTTCTACTACTTCGGACACTTCAAAGTCTTTGAATTTCAACAATTCTGTTTCAAATTGTTTAATATTTAATAAATTAAAACCAATTTTTTTGAAAAACTTAGCTTTATTTTTACCAATAACGTGTGTTTCAGATAACAAATAATTTTCAAGTTTATTTACATTTATATATGCATTTTCTCTATATGGTAAAAACATACTTTTTTTTACAAAGGTAGGAAAATTTTTTAAAAATAAATAAAAAATGATTGATGTCCCCACCTAATAGTGATTTTTAGTTCGGAATTGCACACTCCCGAACAGCTTGGGTTGACAAACCCCGCAGGTTTTCACAAACCTGCGGGGTTTTAGGTTGGTTACTATCCCGGAAGTGTCGCAAGACCTTTCGATGGTATCTCGGCAGTTCGGTGGGGACAACAAACAGGGCTAAAACCCTAACTATGCACAATGCACAATGCACTATGAACTCCTCTAACTATGCACAATGCACTATGCACTATGAACTCCTCTAACTATGCACAATGCACTATGCACTATGAACTCTTAAGATATTCATTGAACAATTCATTAGCTGCTGTTATAGGTGAAATCTTTTTTTCTACAACATCTTTTTCGACTGTTTTTAATAATTCGGCAATTCTATGATTCTGATAAAAACTATTTTTCAGTAACATTGTAATCCGGTCATTTAACCATCTGACTGATTGATTTTGACGATTTTCAATTAAATAATTATTTGAAGTAATATGTTCAAAAAAAACATCTAAAATTTTAATAATATCTTCAATTCCTTTTTTTTCGTGTGCAGAAACACTTAAAACTTTTGGTATCCAGCCGGAATCCTTAACCGGAAACATTTTTAAAGCAATTTCAAACTGTTTTTTGTTAATTTTTGTTCGGTTGATATTATCGCCATCGTCCTTTGTAAACACAAGAATATCAACCATTTCCATTATCCCACGTTTAATTCCCTGCAATTCATCACCGGTGCCTGCAACAAGAAGCATCATAAACACGTCAACCATTGATGAAACTGCAATTTCAGACTGCCCCACTCCAACTGTTTCAATGATTATTGTATCAAACCCGGCAGCTTCGCACAAAATAATGCTTTCGCGGGTTTTTGCAGCTACACCGCCCAAGGTTCCGGCTGTTGGCGAAGGTCTTATAAATGCTTCCATTTTTGAAGATAACGTTTCCATTCGGGTTTTATCTCCCAGAATGCTGCCTCCGGAAACACTACTGCTTGGGTCAATGGCAAGTATAGCTATTTTTTTACCTAAATCAATCAATTTTTCACCAAAATAGTCTATAAATGAACTTTTACCTACTCCGGGAACACCTGTAATTCCTATTCTTCGTGAATTTCCTGAATAAGGCAGACATTTTTTAACAACTTCTTCGGCAAATTTCTGGTCTTCCGGAATGAAACTTTCAAGTTTTGTAATTGCTCTACTTAATGCGTTTCTGTCACCTTTTATAATTCCATCAGCAGTTTCGTCAACTGTCAGATTAACAGTTTTTATACCTTTTAAAAGTTTTTTTATATTTGGGTTCAGATTGTTCATTTTCTGTGCATTGTTTATAGTGCATTGTGCAGATACTGGTTTAAACCTGTTGATTTTGTCGGTGGGGACACCGACAAAAGCGTGTTTACCGACATTTCAGGTGTCCGCACCTGAAATTTCAACTGTTTTAAACCAAGACCCATTGTGCATAGTTGTTATAAGGTACTACTCAGCTAATTCTTGTTCAGGGTAATTTTTTGACAAATCCTGAATAAAATTTTCCCACAATTGTTCCTGTTTATTTTTTGCAAGATTTTTCATTATATCTTTTTTATTCTTTTTAATCGACTGATTTAATGCTTTGAAATATTCAATGGGATTTTTTTCAAGTTTAAGCAATTCTTCTTCTGTATATGTCTTTTTCAAATCTTCATAAATAGGAGTAACAATCAACAGACATTTTACAGAATCTTTTTGAGTCGGCATTTCTGTGCAAAATTTATCTTTGAGGTATTCAATAGAATATTTTTTGTGATTATCGGGTCCTGTAAATATATTTGAATAAATTAAAATATAAAAAGCTAATGCAGCCAAAACAATCAGAATAAGAATAACTCTGACAATTTTTTTGAACAACTTTACGAACAAAAAAATAACCAAAATTGCAACAACTGCAATTATAATAGTCTGAGTGTTAATATATAAATCCATATTTCCAAGTTTTGTAAAGTTTAAACAACAAAAATAAAATATTTTTTGTTAATTTTGCTTTATAAATTATAGAATTTATCAACAATATTAATAATTTTTCAAAATGGAACAAAAAGATTATTTAATGAGGCAAATAGATATGCTTGGAGAAGTTCTGGCAGCTATATTCGGAAAATTATTGAACCTAAAAAATCAAAATCATAAAGAAAATTATTTCGAATTAATTAACAACGAATTAAAAGAAGAAGCTAATATTGATTTAAATTTTACCTTAAATCCGCAAGTTTTTTCGTAAGTGGTTGCAGGTGAAAACACCTGCAACATGTAGTTTGCACCAGTCAGGTGTTTTCACCTGACTGAATTTCAGATATATAAGTATAGACTTACGGATTTAAGGTTTTATAATAAATAACGATATTACAACAATAATTAA
>DYKL01000349.1 GCA_020722645.1 Acetofilamentum sp.
TTTTTCTTAGCTATCGCCTGTAAAACCTGAAAAGTTGTAAGTAAGTTCCGTTCTACGAAAACGGTTCTCCTAAAAGTCTTGGTTTTTATTCTGCCGAAGATAAAATAGGGAAATGGTACGATTGGACAACTGATGGTAAAAAGAAAAAAATTAAGTACGATTAAACTGACTATTTTTGACAATATATCAATGTTATAAGTGTTTGTCCGACAACTTTTAATGTGTTTTTGTCAATGTTTTCTAAATTGTCGTTATGTGTATGCCAGTTATCGAAATAAGGGATAGCCTTGTTTCTGTTGTTATCTATTATTAAAATTGACCTGATACCGGTCATTTGAGATACAAAAACATGGTCGTGAAGGATTGGTTTTGACAAATCTTCGATAAAATATTCTTCATATCCCAAATTAACAGCTATTTGCCATGTTTTTTTAACTAGTGGGTTGTTAAAAAATCTTGAGTTATCTTCACGTGAAAAAGTAGCATTTGGCGTACCTACCATATCCAAACCAATCCCGTAAAGAGCATCGTAATTTTCTTTATGTGGATTTTGCCCCCAGTATTGAACACCCAAACACCATGCTTTTTCGTCATAAATGTTCATATAAAGAGGCTGTCCTTGATCTTCTCCGTCAAAAAAAATAATGTCAATACCAACTTCTGGCTCTTGTACTGATATTATTCTTGCAATTTCTAATAACACCGCAACTCCGCTAGCACCATCATTTGCACCTAAAATTGGTTTTTCTTTCTTTTCAAAATCAGTCTCTAAATCGGCAAAATAACGGCTGTCCCAGTGTGCAAAAAGTAAAATTCTTCTTTCTTTTTCAGGATAAAATTCAGCAATTATATTTGAGATATTTAAAATTTCTCCGTCAAAACGTTTTACATTTGTGTTTTGAATTATTACATTTGCATCAAATTCCAACAATTTGTTCTGTAAAAAATCAGCACAGGAATCTTGAGCCGGTGTATTTGGAATTCTTGAACCAAAAGAAACCTGTTTTTCAATGTAATAAAAAGCACTGTCTTCATTAAAAACCGGCAAATTATCCGTTTTGCAATTTTCACCGTATTTGCACGAAATTGTTGAAATGATGAAAAATAAAAATAATGAAATGTTAAATGTTTTTTGCAAGATTAATTTTTATGACAAAAATATCAAAAAAAATAAAAAAAGAAAATTTTTCGGCATATCTTAGTATTTGGTTGTCAATTGTTGGAAATGCAATCCTTTTTGCACTTAAGTTTTACGTTGGTCTTATTTCTAAATCAGTAGCTATAATGGCTGATGCATGGCATACTTTGTCTGATTCCTATAGTTCTGTTATTGTTTTGGTTGGCATAAAAGTTTCGGAAAGAGAGCCAACAAAAAAATTTCCTTACGGTTTTGGAAGAGCCGACACAATTGCTTCGGGTATCTTATCATTTATGCTTGCAATTGTTGCTTATGAATTTGCAGCAAAAGGTATCGAAAAACTTATTCATAAAGAAACTGCTGATTATGGCGTTTGGGTTTACATAGCATTGGGACTTACCATTGTGCTCAAAGAAATAATGGCAAGAATTTCTATATGGGCTGCCATAAAAACAGATAAAAAATCTTTAAAGGCAGATGCATGGCATCATCGTTCAGATGCTCTTTCTTCAGCAATTATCATTGTTGGAGCTATTCTGAATCAGTATTTTTGCTGGATTGACGGGGTATTGGCAATAATTGTCGCATTGATAATTGCTTATACAGCCTTTGAAATTATGAGAGATGTCGCAAAATCAATAATAGGTGAAAGTCCTGACGAAGAATTCGCCGAAAAAATCAAAGAAATTGTTAATTCAACCGCAAAATTTGATATTTGTCCTCATCATTTGCATATTCACAAATATGGTAATCATATAGAACTTACTTTTCATATTTATTTACCTGATGATTTTCAAATTCAAACTGCTCATAATTTGACCGACGAAATTGAAAAAAAATTAAAAGATAAAATGAATATTACAGCTACAATTCACGTGGAACCTTTGAAACAAAAAAAAGTGGATATGAATTGAGTTGAAGGTTTATAACGTTGAAACGTATAAGGTTAAGTTGATTTTATATCAGATTCCTTCGGTACAGATTTTTAGCCGAAATTTGGGCTAAAAAAATAAAAAAATTCCATAACTTTATGAATTTCAAACCTTTAACTTTATAACTCCTGAATTATATTTATTATTCGGGTTAATTTGCTAATATTTGCACAGTATTTGCAAACAAATAAATTATAAAAATTTTTAATGGAATATATTGTAAATTATCCCAAAATTGAACATTCAGACGAGCTTGTAAATCTAAACCGCAAATTTTTGATTGATAATCTTTCTCCCGAACAGAGAGAAAAAGGTTTTATCAGAATTGAATATTCAATAGATGACTTCAAAACTTTTGTGAAAAATCGTGAAATTGTTGTTGCGTTTAATTTTGACGAAATTGTTGCTTATTATTTGATTGGCAGAAAATCCGAAACAACAGAGATTGATTATCAGCGAGAAATGACGAACAAAATAGTTGAAAAATACAGATATAGCGAAGAAAAAATTGGCTACGGTTGTCAGGTGTGCATTGACCAAGATTTTAGGCATTTCGGTTTGTTCAAAAAAATGCTTCAGGCTCTTACTAAAAGTGTTAAACGAAAATATGACTATTTGCTTTGTTCTATTTCCGATTTTAATCCTGCTTCTTTAAAAGCTCACCAAAAAAACGGATGGGAATACATTGATAAAACCGAAACTACAAATTTTTATATCTATAATATCAAAAAAAATAAGGATTTATAAAAATTACATATTAAAAATAAAGCAAAAGTTTCAAAAATGATTTGTGGAAATTTTTTAAAATCCGGTCAATTTGAAACTTTTTACTTTTTTTAAAATTCTAATTTAGAACAATTTATTTAATAAATTTCCAATATCTTTTGCACCACCTTTATTTCCACCAAACAGTGACTCAAGAGGTGATGAATCGTTATCAGGAGTTTGACTGTTTTTGTTGGTTATTTGATTAATTATCTTTGACAGCAGCATTGATACAACCGCAGAAGAAGTGTTTTTATCCAATCCCAATTTCTGTGTAATATTTGAAATCAGAGTTTTCTCCAAATTACCTTGCAGCATATCTGCCGAAGATGAGTTTTTTTGATTTGAAAACAAATTCATAAGTGTATTAACATTCCCGCCCATCATTTGCGATGACATTTCTTTTGTAACTGTTTCGCCCGAAATTTTAAAAATATCATCTAACTGATTTGGTTTTAAACCGGGGATTTTAGTTAATTCGCTTCCTGTTTGTCCTTGCAGACCTTTCATTAAGTCATCAATCATAATTTTTAGTGTTAAGTTAAATATATTATGACGTAAATTATTTTTTTTATCTTTGCAAAAAAAAAATTATGATACGTTATATCGGAAGTTCATGAAATTTTTGATAATAAAACACACGTAACCATCTGGCT
>DYKL01000350.1 GCA_020722645.1 Acetofilamentum sp.
TTATTTACAAAATTTTTATTACATGATTATTAACTTAAAACTTCAATTTAGGTTACATAAAAACAATAGATGGAAATAATATCATTCTTGATGATTTCTTCGGAATGGGTGAGCAGAAGTTTGTGAAGGGGTGATGTTTAAAAAATGAACAATATATTAAAATACAATATTGCCTCACCAATTATTCTGTTGATTATATATTCTATCCCTCACAGTCTATTCGGTTCGCAGCTCGACCACGAATCCGGAGAAGTAATGCAGGGTTTTATTACAAACCCATTCTTTTTTCAATAGTTCGGTATGTTTTATAGTAATTAGTTGATAATCGATGAGTTATATTTATGTAATCAAAAATCAATAATTGACTGAAAATCAATAATTTGCTTCTTTCGTTATCACTCAGGATGACACTAATTAAAATTAACGAATTGTTGTTTTTTAAACTTTGTCAAAAATATCTTTGATTATTATTTTTCTTTGTCGATTTTTTTTAAATTTGGGAAAAAATAGATTTGTTTTTCTTTTTCTGAAAATTTTAAAAATATAAATTCAAAGATGAAAGTTGCAATTAAATATCTTTTTACAACCGTTATTTTAGCCTTCTTATTTTTAAATACGCTTGCTCAAAATTCAGATTCCAAAATCGAAGAACTAATTGAACAAGGACTTGAAGTGTCTTATGATAATCTTGATTCAAGTTTAATAATTTTCAATCAAGCTCTCGAAATAGCTGTTAAAGAAAAAGATAAAGAATATGAAGCACGTGTTTTAGGCGAAATAGGTAAGGTATATTACTTTATGAATGACGTCGAAAATGCTTCATCAAATTTTCAAAAATCACTAAATATTGCCGTTGAAACCGAAAATTATCTGCAAGCCATTAAAATGTGCAATAATTTGGGCTTAATTAATTTGTACATTCAGGAATATGAAGTGTCTTATAATTATTTCAATTTACAGCTTGGTTACAGCATTAAATCTAATGACAGCATTGGAATTTCTGAAAGTTACAACAATTTTGGTACTTATTTTTTGAATATTGACCAAATAGACAGTTCTATTTTATATTACGAAAAGTCTCTAGATATTGCTGAAAAAATAAATTATTTAGAATATATAGCAACCGTAAATACTAACATTGCGATAGATTATCATACTCTTGGAAACTTAACAATTGCTCTTAAATACAACATGGAAGCTGCCCGTCTTTTTGATGAGATTGGCGATTTACACAATTATGCTTTGACAATAGGAAATATAGGTGCTTTATATTTGGATAACAAAGAGTACGAAAAGGCTAAAAAATATCTGTTAGACGCCTATAATTTGAAAGACAGCATTTTTATTGAAGATTATTATCTGCAGACTAATATGATAAATCTTGGTATAGTTTATATTTATTTTAAAGATTTGGAACTGTCTGAAAAGTATTTTTCCGAAGCTCTTGAAATAACAACCAAAAACGAAGATGTTAAAGCTCAAGTAACTGTTTACCTAAACTTAATTACAGTATATCTTAATAAAAATGATAATTTAAAAGCATTGGAATATGCTGAATTAGCTCTGAAATTGTCATTAGAAATTGAATCCGAACAATATACTGCGAGCTCATACAAGAAACTCGGGCAGGTTTACAATGCCTTAGGCAAATATAATCTGGCTATCGAAAATTTGAAAACAGCTTATGAAATGTCCATTGAAATGGATTATTTGACCTATATCCTCGATATCCTCGAAGAATTAAAAATTGCCTATAAAAGTATCGGAGATTACAAAAATGCCTTTGAGACAGACGAACTATATATTATGTTTCAAGACAGTCTGACCGGAATTGAAACTCAAAAACAACTTGCTGAACTTACAACTGTTTATGAAACTGAAAAAAAAGAACAGGAAATTGAAAAACAAAAATTGGAAATTAAAGCTAAAAACTTGAAAATCAAGCAAGGAAACACAATAATATTTTCGGTTTCAGCGGTTTTATTGCTCCTTATATTGCTTTCGGTTGTTTTAATTACTTCTATTAGAGCCAAAAAACGAGCAAACAGACTGCTTACTATCCAAAAAAAGATGATTGAACAGAAAAATGAAGAATTAAAACAGTTAATCGAGGAGGTTTCAACTCAAAAAGAAGAAATTGAGCATCAGAGAGATATCGCAAATCAGCAAAAAGAAGAAATATTGTCAAGTATTAGTTATGCACAACGCATTCAGCGTGCTGTTTTACCCTCAAAAGAATTTGTAGATGAAATATTACCTGAAAATTTTGTGCTTTTCAGACCGCGTGATATTGTAAGCGGCGACTTTTACTGGTTGAAAAAAATAAGAAACCTAACTATCGTAGCTGTAGCAGACTGTACAGGACACGGTGTTCCCGGGGCTTTTATGAGTATGCTCGGTAGTGCTTTTTTGAATGATTTGGTAACAGTTAAAAGTTTAGATACTACCGGAAAAATTCTTAACAGTTTGAGAGACAGAATCAAAAAATCACTAAAACAAACCGGTGAAGAAGAGGAGCAAAAAGACGGAATGGACATAGCCTTTTATGTTGTCAACTCTGAAACACTCGAATTGCAATTTTCCGGTGCATATAATTCAATGTATATAATCAGACCTAACCTCGAATCGTCCGAAGAAAGTCTAAATGTTGTCAACCAACTGGATAACTCCATAACTCTAAAACCCGATAACTCTATAACTCGACAACTGATTGAACTAAAAGCCGACCGCCAGCCCATAGCAGTTCACGTTGTTGAAAAAGATTTTACAACTCAGAAATTTCAATTGCACAAAGGTGATTGTTTGTACAGTTTTTCAGACGGTTATACTGACCAGTTCGGCGGAGAAAGTAATTCAAAATATATGACTAAAAACTTCAAAAAATTATTACTCTCAATATTTCAAAAGTCAATGCAAGAGCAAAAACATATTCTCGACGAAGAACTGCTCAAATGGCGTGGTGAAAAAGAACAAACTGACGATGTCTTGGTTATCGGAGTGAGGATTTAATAAATGAGTCCGTTCTAAAAAGCCTGTTTTATTTCAGTTAAACAATTTATGTGCTTGATTATCAGTGTTTTTAAGAAATGTTTTGTGATTTATGTAAGATGCTTATTTTCAGTAACTTAACTTTATAAACTTTCAACTTTATAAACTTTAAAGACTAAACTCATAAATATTCTTGATAAGTTTTTATTTCACAAAAAATTGATTATTTTTGTGTGTATGAAAATACGTCAATTTATAACCATATTGCTATTATTTGTATTACTTACGAATTCTTTATTATCTCAAAACCCAAAAATTGACAGCCTTGAAAATTTATTGAATATCCACACAAAGCAAGATACTGTCAGAGTTAATCTTTTAAACAAAATCTCAAATATTTTATACAATTTTGATACTGATAAAACCTAAATTGAAGTTTTAAGTTAATAATCATGTAATTAAAATTTTGTAAATAAC